>JAAYCX010000053.1 GCA_012729555.1 Acidobacteriota bacterium | reverse complement strand
GCTGCTTGTGCCGGGTGCCCCACTCTCCGGCCGGCAAGTCGCTGCTTGTGCCTGGTGCCCCACTCTCCGGCCGGCAAGTCCCTGCTTGTGCCGGGTGCCCCACTCTCCGGCCGGCAAGTCCCTGCTTGTGCCGGGTGCCCCACTCTCCGGCCGGCAAGTCCCGGCTTGTGCCGGCGGCGCGGTTGGGGCTATATATAAGGAGTTCACCGAACCCTTTTCCCGTTCGAACATCCGGGGCGGAGCTACCGGCCGCGGATTCGGACGCCTGGAGCCGGCGATATGGATGTCGTGATGCTCTCCCGCCTGCAGTTCGCCATCACCATCATGTTTCATTACATCTTCCCCCCGCTGGCGATCGGGATGGGGGTGTTCCTAGTCTACCTGGAGGCCCGCTACCTCAAGACCCGGGACATCCGCTACGAGACGGCGGCCAAATTCTGGACCCGCATCTTCGCCCTCAATTTCGCCCTGGGGGTCGCCTCCGGCATCGTCATGGAATTCCAGTTCGGCACCAACTGGGCCGTCTACTCCCGCTACGTGGGTGACGTGTTCGGTTCGGCGCTGGCGGCCGAGGGGATCTTCGCCTTCTTCCTGGAGTCGGGTTTCCTGGCGCTGCTCGTCTTCGGCTGGGACAAGGTTTCGGCCAAAGTCCATTTCTTCGCCACCCTGATGGTTGCCCTGGGGTCGATTTTCTCCGCGCTCTGGATCGTGGTCGCCGGCTCCTGGCAGCAGACGCCGGCGGGATTCGTCATCCGTGACGTCGCCACCCCTGCCGGGATCGTTCAAAGGGCCGAGATCACCGATTTCTGGAGCGTGGTGTTCAATCCCAGCGCCATGGACCGGCTGGTCCACGTGCTGATCGGCGCGCTGATCGTCGGGTCCTTCTTCATCCTCAGCATCTCCGCCTACTACCTCCTCAAGGAACGGCACGTTGATTTCGCGCGCCGGTCTTTCGTGCCCGCCCTCTTCGTGGGCGCCGCGGCCTCGCTCGCCATCGTCGTATCGGGGGATTCCCAGGCGGTCATGGTCGCGCGCCACCAGCCGGCGAAGCTTGCGGCGATGGAAGGGATCTACGACACCGGGGAGGGGCCCACGGCCATTCATGTCTTCGGGGTCCCCGACAGCGAGGCCCGGGTCGTGCGCTACGGCCTCACGATTCCGGGGATGCTCACCCTGCTGGCGCACCGCGACCTCCAGACGCCGGTGGCCGGCCTGGATCAGTTCGAGCCCGACGTGCCCCCGGTGGGGATTCCGTTCCAATCGTTTCACATCATGGTGGGGCTGGGGGCCTATTTCATCGTCCTGACGCTCTACGGGCTCTGGTGTTACCGGCGGGGGACGCTGTTCGGGAAACGATGGCTGCTCTGGATCTTCGTCTTTTCCGTCGGCCTCCCCTTCGTCGCCAACGAGCTCGGCTGGGTGGCGGCGGAGGTGGGGCGCCAGCCCTGGATCGTCTACAACCTCCTGAAAACGAACGAGGCGGTGTCCCAGAATCTTACGCCTGCGCACGTGGGCGGGTCGATTGCCATGTTCGGCGTCATCTACGCGCTGCTGTTCGCGGTCTGGATTTTCGTGCTGAACGACAAGATTCAAAAGGGCCCGGAGCCGGCGACCGCTCCGGGGAATGCGATGCCCGGCGGGGTGAGAGAGACGGTGGCCAGGTATTCGGGCCACTTGGATTCCCTGACGGAAGACAAGGGTCGAAAATAGGGCGCCGGGAGGACAGGACGTTGTCGGTGCCGGGCGAGGGGCCGGAGGACCCGACGAAGGGAATGCTCCCCGTGCCCGGGAGTCGAGGGCGGGAGGATCGATCGAAACGCCCGCTGTCCCGGATGTCTTGGGAGCAGGCGAGGGTTTTCGCCCGGGGCGTGAATTCCCTGCGCCTCATCGGGTGCGCCCCCGCTGTACGTAAGGCTGGGTGAGGGCAGGCCGGGACTGCGAAAGTTCGGGACCGGTCCGACGCCGCGGAGCTTTCCGACGGAGCCGGCCCGGCGGGGAATTCGTGAGGCATCCGGACTGAAGAGGAGGAATCGGGCTGTGGATCTCAATCATCTCTGGTTTTTGCTCCTGGGAGTTCTGCTGGCGGGCTACGCCATCCTCGACGGCTTCGACCTGGGGGTCGGGATCCTGCATCCGGCGGCGCGCGACGACCGGGAGCGCCGGATCATGATCCATTCCATCGGCCCCCTCTGGGACGGCAACGAGGTCTGGCTGGTGACGTTCGGGGGCGCGCTGTTTGCCGCCTTCCCGAGCGCCTACGCCACCGTTTTTTCCGGCTTTTACGTCGCCTTCATGCTCCTGCTGTTCGCCCTGATTTTCCGGGCGGTGTCGCTCGAGTTCCGCGGGAAGCGCGAATCGACCGCGTGGAGGCGATTCTGGGACTGGGGCTTCTTCGGCGCGAGCACTCTGGCGACCTTCCTCTTCGGCGCGGCGGTGGGGAACGCCCTCGCCGGCATCCCGATCGACGCCGAGGGGGTGTTCCGGGGAACCTTCCTCGGTATGCTCCGCCCCTACCCCATTCTCCTGGGGCTGCTCACGGTCTCCTTCGCCATGATGCACGGGGCGATCTACCTTTACCTGAAGACGGAGGGGGAGCTGCAGGAGCTGGTGCACCGCTGGATGTGGCGCGGGTTCGGCTTCAGCCTGGTCTGCTATGTCCTGGCCACGATTTTCACCCTGCTCTGGATCCCCGATGCGGCTCACAACTTCCGCGAGCACGGGTGGGCCTGGATCGCGGTCGTCGCGACGGTGCTGGCGTTTGCCAACGTCCCGCGCGCGATCTTTCTCGGGCGCCCTTTTTACGCCTTCATCTCCTCGTCGGCCACCATCGCCGGGCTGGTGTTTCTGTTCAGCCTCACGCTCTACCCGAACCTGGTGATCTCGAGCCTCTCGCCCGGCAACAGCCTGAATATCTATAACGCGGCCAGTTCGGAGAAGACGCTGCGCATCATGGCCATCATCGCCGCGATCGGCATGCCGTTCGTGCTCGCCTACACTACGGCCATCTACTGGGCGTTCCGCGGAAAGGTCAAGCTTTCCGACCACGGCTACTAGCGTGTCCGGGAGTTGGGAAACGCTGCGTGCCGCGCGCCGCGCGGGGCGGATGCAAGGCGGCGCAACGCAGGGGGTGTGGGCGCATCGTCGTGGGGCGCCAACGCAGCAGATGCCCGGGTGCCGCTGAACTTTTTGACTGCAAGGGTGTTACGGGCCAATCTCCGCGTCGCTTGCCGTCAGCGGTCTCCCCGAAGCGCCTCCTCCGCGCGCCTGGGTCGTGGCCCGCAGGTCCCGTCCGGGCGGAGGGGGCCCGGCGGGGCCGATCGGGAGAAGGACCATGCGGGAAGCCTGTCCCCTATCGGCACTTGCGTGAGAGCGCCGCATCGAATACAATGTCGGGTGCCTCAATGAGGCGCCGTACCCAAGTGGCTAAGGGAGAGGTCTGCAAAACCTCGATTCAGCGGTTCGAGTCCGCTCGGCGCCTCCACCCCGAGGACAGTCTTCCTGCCCAAATCCACCTCCCGGCCTTCGCCCCACCCCTCACCCGGCCGTATCGTCCAATTGTGGACACCCACCGACTGACTGCACACGCACCATCCTGGACATCAATCCTGGACACCCACTTATTGAGCGGCGGACTCCTCCTTCGGTGGATGTCCACAACCGGAGCAATCCTGGAGAGCGATCCTGGGCATCCACTCATTGGGCCAATGAGACGGATGTCCGCCTCCGGGCATTGGCTTTCAGCCTGGGGTCGAAGCCTGCCGATCGGTGGATGTCCATGATTTGATGATCGAAGGCGACCGTCCATCGGGCCCGGAGCGGTGATTCCGTGGGTGTCCACAATTGGGTTCTCCATAGGTGGATGTCCACAACCGGAGCAATCCTGGAGGGCGATCCTGGGCATCCACTCATTGGGCCAATGAGACGGATGTCCGCCTCTGGGCATTGGCTTTCAGCCTGGGGTCGAAGCCCGCCAATCGGTGGATGTCCATGATTTGATGATCGAAGGCGACCGTCCATCGGGCCCGGAGCGGTGATTCCGTGGGTGTCCACAATTGGGTTCCGGCTTCTGTTGACGGCGGCGGGGGAATGGCCCCATACTGGCGCGCAATGATTTGCGGATATCCCGCAATAGCGCTTGAGGAAGGAGGCTGAATGCCGCCGCGCCGGTTCTATGGTTGGAAGCTCCTCGCGATATTCTGGATTGTCGTCTTTGTGAATCTCGCGTTCCCCATCTACGGGTCGAGCGTCCTCAACGCTGTCATGATGCGGGACCTGGGGCTGGACCGGCGGACGCTGGGACTCCTTTTTTCGCTCTTCACGATCATGTCCGGTCTTCCGGGGCCGCTCGTTGCGCTCTGCGTCGACCGGTTCGGAATCCGCCGCACCCTGTTTGCGGGGAGCCTGCTGGTGTCGTCCGGGTCGATCCTGATGGCCACCTTGGTGCGGAGCGGTCTCGGTGCGGCGCTGGCCTTCGGGCTGCTGGTCGGGACGGGGGTCGCGGCGGGGGGGATGCTGGGTGCGCAGGCGGGCCTGGCCCGCTGGTTCATCCGGCGCCGGGCGCTGGCGCTTTCGATCATCAGCACGGCCAGCGGAGTTGGCGGCTTCATCGCGTCCCCGCTGCTGAACCGGACAATCGCGGCGGCCGGGGGGGACTGGCGCATGGGCTGGTGGTTCATCGCCGCCCTGTCGCTGGCCGCGGGCCTTGCGGCTCTTGTGTTCGTGAAGGAAAAGCCGGAGGACCTGGGACAGCGGCCCGACGGCGAGGCCGCGCCGGGTGAACCCGGCCGTGCCGGCCCCGGTTCCAGGAAGCCAGGCCGGGGGACGGTGCACATTACCTCCGAGGTGTGGTCGGTGAAGGAGGCGCTCGGAGGGTTCCCATACTGGATCATGATGTTCTGCCAGATGGGAATGAGTTGCGGCTATACCGTGTTCCTGGCCCACGGGGTGGTCCACTTTCAGGACCTGGGCCATTCACGTGCGGCGGGCGCCTGGGCTCCCAGTCTCATGGCCCTGGCCGGGCTCTTTGCCAAGGGGTTGGTGGGAGTCCTGGGGGACCGCCTGGACCCGCGCTTCATCTGGGCCGGTTTTATCGGTGTCTTCGGGATCGGACAGTGGCTCTTGGTGGGTGCGGACACGCAGTTCCTGCTGGTTGCGGCTTCGAGCTGCATGGGCATCGGCTTCGGCGGGAGCGTCGTCTGTCTGGCCGCGGTGATCAGTAACTACTACGGAATAAAGCCCTTTGCGGCGCTTGCAGGGGTGGCCGTCGCTGTCAATACCACCCTGAGTTCGGTCACTCCCTCCATCGCTGGCTGGCTCTATGATGCCGGGTGGGGGTATAACGGGGTTTTTTACACCCTGGCCGCCTGGTGCCTGGTGGGGGCGGCCGTGCTGTTTGTGATGAGACCGCCCGCGCGCGACCCGGTCCCGTGACCCCCTGCCGGGGGCTGAGCCGGGCATTCACCCGGATCATGCATGAAAGTTCGCCGCCGAAGGAGCTTCATGCCTGATTCGGTTCAGGTCCCGATCCGGAGGTGTGTCATGTCGCGCAGGAATCGTCGTCGCCCCCATGGTTCGATCCCCCGCCGTCGGGCGCTCCCGGGCAGCCCCCCGGGTACGCTGATCCCGGATCCCGATGCGGCGAAAACCCACGTACGTATCATCGCTTACGGCCCCGAAAGGGTGTTGGAAAAGGAAATCGAGGATGTCGGGGAGACCCGCGCGGTGCTCGGGCGATGGCCCGTTGTCTGGGTCCAGGTCACGGGTCTGGGGGACCTCCCCGTCGTTACCCGGCTGGGAGAGCTGTTCGGCCTGCACCGACTGGCTCTGGAGGATGTCGTCAACGTCCATCAGCGCCCGAAGGTGGAGCAGTATAAGGACTACTGCTACATCGTGGTGCGGGCGGCCCACGACCGGGACGGTCACGGTTCCGATCAGATCAGCATCTTCCTCGGGAAGGATTTCGTGCTGAGTTTCCAGGAGCGGGAGCACGACTTTTTCCGTCCTGTGCCGGAGCGGATCCGGGAGGGGAAGGGACGGAGCCGCACGGCGGGACCCGACCACCTGGCTTATGCTCTGATCGATGCCGCCGTCGACTGCTTCTTCCCGGTGCTGGAACGATTCAGCGAGGAGGTCGAGTCGCTTGAAGACGCCATCATCACGAGCCCGAGCGTGGAGGGGTTGCAGCGGATCCACGAGTTGCGCCGGGGCCTGATTGCCCTCAGGCGGACCGCCTGGCCTCTGCGAGAGGCGATGACGACGCTCTACCGGGAGCCGATTCCCTGGATTCGGGACGAGGAGCGCATCTACCTGCGCGACTGCTACGACCACGTGATCCAGATCATCGACCTGCTGGAAAACTACCGGGATCTTACTTCGGGTTTGATGGAGGTCTACCTTTCCAGCACCGGAAACCGCACCAACGAAATCATGAAGGTACTGACCATCATCTCCGCCATTTTTATCCCGATGTCGCTCATTGCCGGGATCTATGGAATGAATTTTCCGCGCCAGGTTCCCGACCTCGAGTGGCGCGGGGGATTCCTTTTCGCCCTCGGCCTGATGGCGGCCGTGGCGGCGGGGTTGCTCATCTTCTTCCGCCTCAAGGGGTGGCTGGGGGGCTCCGCCCCGGACCGTTCGTAAAGCTTGACCGACAGGGTTTTTAATCGCCGGCATCTCCCAATAGTGGACATCCACCTATTCACCTAATCATGGACATCCACCAATGGTGGGGTCTTCGGGGCAATGGATGTCCATATGGCGGGGTTCCTCCAATCGGTGGATGTCCAGGATTGGCAGGATTGGTGGGTGTCCATGATTCTGGGTCTTTCTCATTTTTTTATATTTGTGGACATCCACCAATTTGTGGAGGGTCAGAGAGGAGGGGTGTCCTGGAATCGGCGATGGGTGTCCATTCTTGTGGGGTTCCTTCAATCGGTGGATGTCCATTACTGGTAGAGTTGGTGGATGTCCAGGATTTGGGGTTCAGCGGAACATGCGGGTGAGAAATTTCAGGAGGAGGTCGGCGGATGGTCCCTGATCCAACCCGGTGGAATCGGTCCCCAGTCTGCGGCTCAGTGCGGCCGATTGAGCCTGGCGCATTCGCAGTTCGGCTTCCTGTGCCTTCAGGCGCTCCTTCTGCAGTTCGCGCGCGCGCCGCATCCCCCCGCCCCGGATAAAGGAGACGATGCGATGCAGTTCCTGGCGGTCGAACCAACTGCCATGGTCGCGGCACCAATCGAGCACTACGCCCGATGAGGTTGCGAAATTCTTATGGTTCATCAACTTACCGCACACGGGGCAGGGAATGTAAACCCGGGGCTTCCCTCCTTTGACGCCTTCAATCCCTTCCGTGACGACCGGCTCGGGCGGTGCATACCCGAGGACCGCTTCCTGCTCCTCTTCACGCGAACAGATGTCCTGGAAGCTGATCCGGTCGACCCACATGCCGCCGCAGCGGCCGCATGCATGAAGGGTGTGGGCGCCGACGGCTCGCGCTTCGAGAGGGCATGCGCACCGCGGGCATCGCAGCTCCGGCGCGGGAACTCCTCCCGTGTTCGTCATTTCGGCTCCGCAATGGGGGCAGTGTTTCATGGTCACCGAAACGGCGCCGTAGCAGGCCGCGCAGATTTTCACTGCCAGGGCCGACAGGCAATAGGGGCAGCGGGTGCTGTCGCCGGAAGCGGCGGCGCCGCAGTTGGGACAATTGAAGGCCGAGATGGTCGACCGCCCGGGCTTTTTCATTCCATACCTCGCCATTCCCATCGGAAGGGGGGGCGCTGGGCTTTAATTCTTATTCCCCGGGGGTTTCCCGGTTGATTCTGGCTGCTTGACGCCCCCCGCCCCGGACGGTTAAAGTATGGGCGTGCCGCCGCCATGCGAGCGTAGGTGAGCGGTGTCGGCACGCCCGGTGCCGGCTGCCAGGCGGTGGACGCCGCCCCGGTGTTTTCGATTTCTTCGGAGGGAGTTGCTCATGCCCAAGTTTACGCTCAACGGTCGGGTCGTGGAGGCTGCCGAGGGGCAGACCATCCTGGATGTGGCCCGCGGCCAGGGACTCTACATTCCCAGCCTCTGTTACCACCCCAAGGTGGGCCAGAGCGGCATGTGCCGGGTCTGTGCCGTCGAGGTGGAAGGGGCGCGCGGCCTGGTGATGTCGTGCATCACCCCTGTTACGGAGGGGATGGTCGTGAAGACCGAGAGCCCGAGGCTCCTCGAGGTGCGGCGCACGATCGTGGACATGCTCCTGAGCGAGGGGGAACACGATTGCCTGTCGTGCGAGATGTGCGGGGAGTGCGAGTTGCAGGACGCCGCGTATCGCCTGGGCATCGAACGGCCCTCCATGGTCATGGACAAGCCGAGCCTCGAGGTGGATGGCAGCCACCCGATGCTGGTGCGCAATCCCAACAGGTGCATCCACTGCTATCGCTGTATCAAGGGATGCAACAGCACCGTGGTGAACGAGGTACTCGATATGGGCTACCGCGGGATCCAGTCGCTGGTGATAGCCGATCAGAACGTGCCGCTGGGCGAATCGAGCTGCGTTTCCTGCGGGGAATGCATACAGCTCTGTCCCACCGGTGCCCTCATCGAAAAGAAATCGATCGGCACGGGCCGGGCCTGGAGCCTGGAGAAGGTGCGCACGACCTGCCCCTACTGCGGCGTAGGCTGCCAGATGTGGCTCCATGTCGACCGGTCCCGGAACCGGGTGGTCAAGGTCACCGGCGATGAGGGTGGGGCGCCCAACCAGGGGATGCTGTGCGTCAAGGGGCGCTTTGGCTTTGATTTTCCCGCGTCCGACAAGCGGCTGACGACCCCGCTCATCAAAAAGAACGGCGTGCATGAGCCGGTTTCCTGGGAAGAGGCGCTCGATTTCACGGCGCGGCGCCTCGGGGAGATCCGGGAGCAGTACGGGGTTGAAACGATCAGTGCCATCAGCTCCTCCCGGGACGCGAACGAAAACAACTATGCGGCCATGAAGTTCATGCGCGCCGTCATCGGGAACAACAATATAGACAATTGCGCACGTACTTGACACGCCCCATCGGTCGTCGGGCTGGCGACCACATTCGGTTCTGGTGCAATGACCAACTCCATCCGGGAGATCGAGGACGCCCGGCTGCTCTTCGTCATCGGTTCCAACACCACCGAGGCGCATCCGGTCATCTCCTACTACATGAAGCGCGCGGTCAAGAAGGGGGCCACCCTCATCGTTTGCGATCCCCGGAAGATCGACCTCGTCCGTTGGGCCACCCACCACGTACAGCACCGGGTCGGCACCGACGTGGCCCTGCTCAACGGACTGATGAACGAAATCATCGCCCGCGGCTGGGCGGATCGGGCCTTCATCGAGCAGCACACGGAAAACTACGAGGCCCTCGCCCGGTCGGTGGCCGCCTACCCGCTCGAGCGGGCGGCGGAGATCACGGGGGTGGATGCCGGGCAGCTGCGCGAGATCGCCCGTCTCATCGGGACCACGAAGCCGATGGGGCTCTACTACACGCTCGGGATTACCGAACATACCTGCGGTACGGACAACGTGATGACGTGCGCCAACCTGCAGATGCTGCTGGGGAACATGGGCTGCCGGAGTGCCGGTGTGAACCCGCTGCGCGGGCAGAACAATGTCCAGGGGGCCTGCGACATGGGCTCGCTCCCGAACATCTACCATAATTACCAGAGGGTGGACGACCCCGCGGTCGTCGAGAAGTTCAAGAAGGGATGGAAGGTGGATCGCCTCCCGGAAAAGCCGGGACTCACCATCCCCGACATGTTTTCCGGCATGCTGGACGGCCGCACCCGGGCCTTCATCTGCCACGGCGAGAATGTGGTGATGAGCGAGCCGAACGAGGCGCACACCATCCGCTGCCTGGAGGCGCTCGATTTCCTGGTCGTGCTCGACATTTTCCCGAACCAGACCACCCCTTACGCCGACGTCATCTTCCCCTGTGCCTGCTGGAGCGAGCAGGACGGGACCTTCACCAACTCTGAACGGCGCGTGCAGCGGGTGCGCAAGGTCGTCGAGGCCCCCGGGGAATCGCGGGAGGCGTGGTGGATCTATGCCGAACTGGCCCGGCGACTGGGCTGCGACATGGAATTTGAGAGCGCCCGGGGGGTCTGGGAGGATATGCGCCGCCTCGGTACGGGCTACGCAGGGATCACCTGGGAACGGATCGAGGAGCGGGGGATCCAGTGGCCCGCCCCCACGACGAGTCACCCGGGGACCGTCTTCCTTCACAAGGACGGGAATTTCTCCCGCGGCAAGGGCAAGTTCATGCCCGCCGACTGGCGCCCGCCTGCAGAGGTGCCGGACGACGAGTACCCCTTCACGCTCAGCACCGGGCGGAGGCTCTGGCACTACCATACCGGGACCCAGACGCGCAACTGCGTGGGATTCAACGAGCTTTTCGGGGAGGAACTGGTGGAGGTCAGCCCCGAGGATGCCCGGGAGCTCAAGATCGGTGACGGCGATTATGTCTGGGTAGTCTCGCGCCGCGGCCGGGTGAAGATGAAGGCGTGGGTGACAAAGCGTTCTCCCAAGGGGGTGCTCTGGTCCTCGTTCCACTTCCACGAGGCTCATATCAACGTCGTAACCAACAATGCCTTCGATCCCGTGACCCAGACGGCCGAATACAAGGCGTGCGCTGCCCGGCTGGAGAAGGCGTAGAATCCGAAGGCCGGGCTGCTGTGCCGGCCCGTGGTTTCGGTTGCCCCGGGATGGGTGTCCAGGTCCGGGTCGACCGGCCTGGTGATGGCCCGCGGTGGGTGTCCAGTTCCGGCTGATCGGCCTGGAACGGGGTGTAGTGGGTGTCCAGATCCCGCTTGTCGGTAGTGGCTGCCCCGTGATCGGGCGGAACGGATGGGAACAGGCCGGCAATGGGTGTCCAGTCCCCGGTCGGCCGGCCTGGTGATGGCCCGCGGTGGGTGTCCAATCCTATCGATCGGGCCCGACCCGGATGCAGTGGGTGTCCAGTTTTGGAGTTTGGCTCTGCCTGCTTCGGGTATTGAACGCCGCCCGGTCGGGCGGCGGAGGGGAGAATCCATGGATGCTGATACTTTCGACAGGATCATGCTCGACGCCATCAACGAGGAGATCATGGCGCACGAGTTTTACAAGGCCGCGGCGGCGAGGATGAAGGACGCGAGCGCCGTCGCCATCTTCGAGCGCCTGGCCGCAGAAGAGGAGGGCCACCGGCGGATGCTCGAGCAGTTCCGCTTCAATCCGAAGGCTCAGGTCGAGTTCCGGAAGATCGAGGACGACTACCAGATCGCCGAGGCGGAGACGCTTCCCCGGCTGTCGTTCGAGATGAAGCCGGCCGATGCCTTCCGGCTGGCGATGAAAAAGGAGCAGCAGGCGATGGAGACCTACGCGGCCATGGCCGAGCGCATCGCCGACGCCGAGTTCAAGAAGCTCTACCGGGAACTGGCCGAAATGGAGAAGGGGCACAAGACGCAGCTTGAAGAGCTTTTCGTCAACACCGCTTTCCCGGAGGACTGGGGGGAATAGGCTTTCCCCGGACCGTTGCACGCAGAAAGGGGAGCGCCGCGCGCTCCCCTTTGTTCTTGGGATCCCTCCAGCCTCTGTCCCCTGCCGTCGGCCACCGCCCCCGGTCCGGGGCAGGGAGCCAAGGGGGGCTACTATTTGTCCTGCAGGTCGCAGCGGAGGCAACGCGAGGCCTCCTCCATGGCTGCCTTCTTCGAATATCCCTTTTCGGTCTGGTCGAACCCGTTTTTGCGGCGCCGGGGCGGGAGCTCGGGCATGGGAACCCGCAGGCGCGCCTCGGTTTCCGCCTCCATGGGGGGGAGGGCCGACAGGTCCTCGGGCGGGGCCAGTTGCTCCTCGATGTTCCCCTTGCCCCCGAGAAAACGGTCGATGGCGCTGGCGGCCGCCCGCCCCTGGGCGATGGCTTCCACCACCGAGGCCGGTCCCAGAACGACATCACCGCCGGCAAACACGCCGTTCATGGTGGTCGCCAGGTGCTTCCCCTGGATTTCGATGCAGCGGCTTCCGGCGTTGACCTCCACCTCCAGCTCTTCCGGTATTTCGGGGAGCTGTCCGATGGCGGCGATGAGGGTGTCGTAAACCTCCAGCCGCTCGCTCCCCTCCCTGGGGACGGGGCGACGGCGGCCGCTTTCGTCCACCTCCGAAAGCTGCATCGACTGGATGGTGACCTCCAGACCGTAGCTGGTCCTGCCGATGTTGACGGGGAGGGTCAGGGTCGAAATCTCCACGCCTTCGGCCAGCGCCTGTTCGATCTCGGCTTCATCGGCCGGCATATCCTCGCGGTTGCGCCGGTAGAGGATCGTGACTTCCTCCGCGCCCAGCCGCAGGGCGGTGCGCGCGGCGTCGATGGCGCTGTTGCCGCCGCCGACTACCGCCACCCGCCGGCCCAGGTCGGGCCTTTTGCCCATGGAGACGTCGCGGAGGAACGACACGCAGTCGAGCACTCCCTTGCCCCGTTCTCCCTGGACCCCCAGGGTCCAGGATGCGTGGGCGCCCAACGCCAGGAATACGGCGTCGAAACCCTGCTTCTTCAGTTCCTCCACCGACTTGATCTCGGAGCGCGTCTTGATCTTCACCCCGGCGGCCTTGACGATGTCGATGTCGTGCTTGAGGTCGTGCTCGGGGAGGCGGTAACGTGGGATCCCGGTGTGGAGCATGCCGCCGGCCACCGGTAGTTTTTCGAAAATCGTGATTTCGTGGCCGCCGACCTTCGCCAGGTAGTAGGCCGCGGTCAGGCCGGCGGGGCCGGAACCGACGACGGCCACTTTCCTGCCGCTCGGCGGGGCCGACTTCCCGGTGCTCTTTTCCGCCTGCTTGCCGTAGCGCACCGCCGCATTCTTCAGGGCGCGGATCGAGATCGCTTCGTCGAGCTGGCCGCGGCGGCAGCGGGCTTCGCAGGGGTGGAAGCAGACGGTGCCGCAGATGCTGGGGAGCGGCATGTTCTCCCGGACGACCAGGTAGGCGTTTTCGAAATTCCCCTGCGCGATTTCCCTCACGTAGCGATGGGCTTTCACCCCCGCAGGGCAGGTGTGCTCGCAGGGGGCCAGCACCATGGCCGAACAGACGGCCGCGCGGCAGTGGTGGTCGTGGATGTGCTCCTCGTATTCCTCGCGGAAGTACCGGATGGTGGTGAGCGCCGGGTTGGGCGCCGTCTGTCCGAGGCCGCACAGGGCGGTGTCCTTGATGGCGCTCCCGAGGCGTTCGAGCTCCTCGATGTCCCCGGGCTGCCCCTTGCCGGCGCAGATGTTTTCCAGGATGGTGAGCATCCGCTTGGTCCCTACGCGGCAGGGGGTGCATTCGCCGCACGATTCGCTCTGGGTGAAGGTGAGGAAGTAACGGGCCAAGTCCACCATGCAGGTAGACTCGTCCATGATCACGAGTCCACCCGAACCCATGATCGATCCGGCGCGGGCGAGGGTTTCATACTCGATCGGGAGGTCCTTGAGCCTCGCCGGGAGGCAGCCGCCCGAGGGACCGCCCGTCTGCGCCGCTTTGAACCGGCCCTTGCCCGAAATCCCCCCGCCGATCTCGTTGATAACGCGGTCCAGGGTGATGCCCATGGGGACTTCGATGAGGCCGGAATTGTTGATCTTGCCCGTAATGGCGAAGGTCTTGGTCCCGTTGCTCCCCCGGGTTCCGAGTTTCGAAAAGGCTTCGGCTCCCTCCCGCAGGATGGTGGGGACGTTGGCGAGGGTTTCCACGTTGTTGATATTGGTGGGTTTTCCGAACAGCCCCTGTGTGGCCGGGAAGGGGGGGCGCGGACGGGGCATCCCCCGTTTCCCCTCGATCGAGGCCATGAGGGCGGTCTCCTCGCCGCAGACGAAGGCTCCGGCCCCCTGCTTGATAAGGATGTTGAAATTGAAACCGCTGCCGAGGATGTCCTCGCCGAGCACGCCGAGAGCGCGCATCTGCCCGAGAGCGATCTCCAGGCGCTTGATGGCGAGGGGGTACTCGGCGCGGATGTAAACGTAGCCGGTGTCGGCGCCGAGGGCGTAGGCGGCGATGCACATCCCCTCCAGGACCGAGTGCGGGTCCCCTTCGAGCACCGAGCGGTCCATGAAGGCCCCGGGATCCCCTTCGTCGGCGTTGCAGATGAGGTACTTCCGGTCGCCGGGAGCTTTCCGGCAGAACTGCCACTTCAGGCCGGTGGGAAAGCCGCCGCCCCCCCTGCCGCGCAGGCCCGAGGCGAGCACCTCGTCGATCACCTTGTCGGGTGTCATGCCGAGCGCGGTTCGCAGTCCCTGGTAGCCGCCGCGGGCGAGGTAGTGGTCCAGGTTTTCCGGGTTGATGATGCCGCAATTGCGGGTGGCGATGCGGACCTGGGGCGCGAGCACGGGGAGGTCGAACAGGCGGCCGACACCGTCGACCGGAACATCGCCGATATAGCCCATGGCGTAATCGCCGTGGGGGCGCCCCTTCTTCAGTTCAGATTTCAGGATGGCCGAGAGTTTCGCCGGGGTGACCCGGTCGTAGGTAACGCGGCTCCGGCCCGGAAGCTGGACATCCACGAAGGGCTCGGCGAAGCACATCCCGATGCAGCCGACGGGCACGATGTGGGCCTTGGCGCCGAGGCGGGAGAGCTCTTCGGGGATTGCGGCCAGAAGGTCTCCGGCGCCGGCGGCCAGCCCACAGGTGGCGGCGCCGACGTAAATGACGGGACGGTCGCCGTTCTGGAGGCGGGACCAGGTTGTTTCTGCTTTTTCGATTGTCTTGTCTAGATCCACCGTGGTTTTCTCCTGGCTGAAATACTCTTGGCCCTAGTGCTTTTTCGGCGTCCGCATCTTTTTTCCGCCTTTGGCCGCCGATGCGGCAGGCTTCGCCTTTTTCGCTGGCCTGGATGGCTTCTTCTTGGCGGCCGGGGCCGGGGCTTCCGCGGCCAGTCGATCCACGATCCTGCTCGTGGATGAGCTCGATTGCCGCCCGTGAACCGTCGTGTCGGCCACGACCACGGGGGCGAGGGCGCAGGACCCGAAGCAGGCGACCGTTTCGATCGAGAAGTTCATGTCCGGAGTGGTGCCGCCGGCGGGGATGCCCAGCTTCTTCTCGACGTCCTGAAGGATGGCGGCGCTGCCGCGCACGTGGCAGGCGGTCCCGCGACAGACGGTGATGATGTGGCGGCCCCTCGGCTCAAAGTGGAATTGGGCGTAGAAACTGGCCACTCCATAGACTTTCGATTCCGAAACCCCCAGGTATTCGGCCGTGGCCGTCATTGCCTCGGGCGGAAGAAACCCTGCCTCGGTCTGCACAAATTGCAGCACGGGAATGAGATACTGCGGCAGAGGCTCGAATTTGCCGGCGATCTTCTTGCGCCACTGCAGTGTCGAGTGTCCGTTTGAGCCCTGTTTCATGTTGCGCTCTCCTTGCCTTTTGAGTCGTTTCCCCTCCCGGTTCAGGACCGGAAGACGCGGTTCTCACTCCGGATGCCCTGATTCGGAATAGTTACAAAGTAAATCATAGGGTGTCGCTTGATGTCCAGATCCGTCTTAACAACTGGACATCCACTGCCCAAGTACCCGATCCCCCATAATCGTGGACATCCACAGATCGGGGTTTCTGAAGTCTCCTTCGGGCAAATTTGGACACCCACTTCACCCTAGCAGGTAACCCGGGACACCCATTTCATCCTGGTCTGCGTCTGGACAGAGGCTCGAAGTGGGTGTCCCGGGTTCGTATCCGGAGGCGGGAGTGGGTGTCCAGGACTTTTTCCGGGAGTCCTGCCGGGGAATGTTGCTCAGAAGGGCGATCTTCTGGAGCGATGCTGGGGATCGGATCAGCAGGCGGGGGGGCCGGATATCGTGCCGGGGGGAGCGGCGCTTTGGGGTGGTCGAGCGGAGGGATATCCGT
>JAAYCX010000052.1 GCA_012729555.1 Acidobacteriota bacterium | reverse complement strand
GCGGGCAAGACTATTGACTCCGTTTCGAAACCACGTAGAGCAGGCCCTTGGCATCCTCGAGCTTGGCCTGGTCGGTCCCGATCTCCACGAACCTGTTCAGCAATTCCAGGGTGCGCGCGTCCTTTTCCTTCCCCTCGGCGAAGTAGAGCCGGCCGAGGTCGTAGTAGGCGTCGGCGTTGGCCGGGTTGATCTTGATCACCCTTTCCAGGGCCGCCTCCGCAAGCCGCGGCTCCTGGTTCTTCACCCTTTCGGCCAGGTCCGTCAGGACCCTCTCGGGGCTGCGGTCGCCCGCGCTCCGGGGATCGGCCATGACGTCGACCGCCTGTTCGAACTTCTTGCCATCCAGGTAGAACTGCGCGAAGGCCATCTGGTATTCGGCCAGGCTGCCCTCCGGGGCCAGTTCGATCGATTTGCGGAAGGCGGCCTCCGCCTCGTCCCGGCGCTCGAGCTTGGCCAGCGCGCGTCCGATCTGTCTCCAGATCGGAGCCTGCTTCTCGGCGGCGATGAGGGTGTTGGCCTCCTGGAACTTCCCGAGGGCGCCCGCAGCATCCCCGGACCCGAGCATCTTGTTCCCAGCGTCCAGCAGGCCCTGGGCTTTCTGGATCGCCTCGTTCTCCTTCAGGCCGACGATCGTCTTCCTGAGATCCGCCAGGGACGCGTCCCCCGGCTTGAGCTTGAGCGCACTGTCGACGGCCGCGATGGCCTCGTCCCATTTTTTGGATTGGGACAGGGCGCGGGCCCGGTTGGCATGGAGGTCGGGGTTCGTCGGAAACGCCTTGGCGGCCTCGGCGTAGAGGAGGGCCGCCTCCTCGTACTTCTTCGCCTTGAAGGCCGATTCCGCCTTGAAGATCGGCATCTGCTGCAGCTGCTGCCCCACATTCCGCTCGATCGTCTCGTACGGGTTGGCCTTGCCCGCCGGGGCCGTGGAGGGGAGCTTCTTCAGAACCGCCGCGACGGCCTCCGCCCTCTTCCAGGTTTCGGCGGCGTCGTCGAACCGGGATTGCCGGAGGAGCGTCGCGCCGAGGTAGTAGAGCCCTTCGGCCGAGGAGGGGTTGATTTCAAGCGACTGGCGGAAAAGTTTCTCCGCCCCCGGAAGATCGTTCTGCTGGTAGGCCCCCAGTCCCTGCTGCAGCAGGGCGGCGGCGTTCTTTTCCAGGAGCGGATCCTCGAAATGGAGTTTCCGGTCCGCGCCCGCCTCGAACTTGAGGGTGACCGACGCGGACGCCCCCTTCATGTCGACGAACTCGTGGAAAGCGGGCGCGAAACCCTCCTTGCGCCCCACCACCCGGTAGATAGCGTCATCGAGCTTGTCAAAGGCGGCGATCCCCTGGCCGTTCGATTTCTCGTCCTTGGATTTTTTGGTAAGAAGGTTGATGATGACGACCTTGACGTCCTTCAAGGCGCCGCCCGAGGCGTCCAGGCACGTCACCTGGATCTCCCCCTGCTGGGCCCATGCCGGCAGCGCCAGCGCAAGAAGCGAAAAAACCGCGATGGCGGCGACGACCCGTCTGCTGCATTCTCTTTTCATATACGACCTCACCCCGCTCCATTTTTTGACGGGGCTTCCCCCATCCGGAACCCTATGACATTACACGCTCGGCCGGATTTGCGCAACTCGAACCTTGGCCTCAGGGGACTGCCAGAACGAAGCCGGCGGTCCCGGTGGTCCCGTTGCGATCGCCCGCCCGGATGCCGATCAGGTGCTCCCCGGGCGCAAGCTCAGGGGTCACCATGAGATACTCCTCGAGAGGGGAGTCGGCGATGCCGTCGACGGGGGAAAGGAGGCGCCAGGCGCCCCCGTCGATCGAATACTCCGCGCTCTGAACGGCTCCGGCGGAGACCCCCGCCCGGAACCGGACCTCCACCCTGCGCCCCTCGACCGACCGCGAGAGGATCTCGATCGAGGGGGGGGAGCCGGCCACGACGAAGGGGGCGCTCACCCGCTCCCCGATGAGGAAACGGTCGAAGCTGTTGCCCGGTTCGTCGCTGGCCACCACCTTCAACCGGTAGGTCCCGTCCGGGAGCGACGCCGTGCCGAGGGTGTAAAAGGTGTCGACGAGGTTCGATCCCAGCAGCTTCCACTCCGATTCCGCCTCCCCCTTGAAGTAGAGGGAGTAGAGCAGGGGGTCCCCGTTGTCGTCCTCCGCCTTCCAGGTAAAGGACCGGACCCCGGCCTCGAGCGCCTGCCGCGGGGGGAGGGGCTGGTCCTCCCTCCCCCGTCGGCGCGGGGCGAGGAGGCTCCTCCCGTCATCGACATCGACGGAGTAGATGCCGCTCGCAGCCAGCGACGGCTGCTTCTCGAGCGCCAGCCCATGAGGCAGGACCTTGAGTTCGGTGACGCGCGGCCGCACGTTCTGCTGCAGGTAGGAGATCCGCACCCCTTCCAGGGAGGCTTCTTCCCCTTCCCCCTCGAAGCCGGCCCGCCACTGCAGGTAGCGGGCGCGCGGGCTCCCGATCTGCCGGCCGGGCTCCGGATAGGATGTCCAGTCGCTCCACGAAGGGTCGGGCCGGGGGGTGTTCCCGCTCCGGGTGGCCAGGGTGACGCCCCGGCCGCCATCGAACGCGTTCCAGGAAATCCTCCCCCAGGAGGAGACGATCCCGGCATCGAGCGGGTCGGACTCGAACACCCCCGAAGCCGCCCTCCCCTGCCGGAGGCGGTAGACCTTTCCCCGGTTGCTGGCCCCGACATACACGTCGTCCCCCGCCCGGAGCAGCCGGACCGCGTCCTCCTCGGGCAGGTCGGTGACCACCGCCGGGCGGCCGCCGGGGCGGATCTTCAGCAGCCGTCCCTTCGGCCCGGTGGCAAGCAGGAGGGCCCCGTCGGCTCCGGGAGCGGCATCGAACGCCATCCCCCCCGCGGTGCTGTAAAGGAGCTCCACGGCGCCTTCGGGCGCGATGGCATAGACGGCCGTGGCCGCGGACTCCTTCCCCGTCGGGGTCTCTGCAGGGGGGGGGCCGGCCGCCTGCCCCGCCCCACCCGCCGTGGAGCCCGCCGCGCTCACAGTCGCCACGACGGTCACCGTCGTCGAGACCTTCGGGTCCCCCTCCCCGGCGGGGGCGGTCCCGGCGGGGGCCCCGGGCGCCTTCGGGGAGGAGGCCACGGCGTAGAGGGTGCCGAACCGGTCCAGGGCGAGCGCGTGCACCTCCTCGTAGGGGGTGTCTGCCAGGGCGAACCCCCTCCCGCGCCCGTCCACGCGGAGCACCCGCCCGTCGGGCGCGGTCCCCGCCAGCAGGTTCTTCCCCTCGATCACGAGGCAGCGGACGTGGCTGTCGCCGGAGGCGTAAAAGAGGGACGCCTCCCCCGCCCTGTCCACCCTGTAAATGGCGCCGCCGGCCCCGGTCCCGAGGTAGAGGTTGTCCTCCGGGTCGAACGCCATCGCCCATATGTACTTTTCTTCCGGGTCGCAGAATTCCCGGGGGTCGTTCGCCGCGCCCAGGCGGTAGACCTTCCCGTCGGGAGAGGTCGCGGCGTACAGGGTATCGGAGGAATCGAGCGCCAGAGCGAAGACGTGGAGTTCTCCGGAATCGAAATACAGGCTCCCCTTCCCTTCGGGGTCGATCCTGTACACCTTCCCTTCCGTCCCCGTTCCGACGTAGAGGTTGCCCGCCCGGTCGCGGACCATGGAAAAGATATATTCCTGGCCGGTGTCGAACCAGAGGTCGAGGGGGGGTGCGAGCGACAGCGCCCCTTCCGGGCCGAGGGAAACGCCGCTGAAACTCCCCTGGAGCAGCTCCTCCCGGGTGAAGTTCTCCCAGAACCGGGGCATGGCGGCCCAGGAGGCGATCGAAAGGGCCAGAAAGGCGGCCGGCAGGGTGGTTTTCCTCATATGCATGCAGAGACCTCGTGTCAGGGCTTGATCTCGATCGCCACCGACCGGGAGCCGGCGATGACGTCATCGGACGCGGGAAGTTCGTATTCCGCGATGGTGGAGGTGCGGATTGCGGTCAGGGCCCCCGATTTCCGCTCCGATTGGAGCACCGAAAGGATCGACGGGGGGAGGCCCGGCATCCCCTCCCCTCGCATCACCACCCCCGGCTCGCGCCGCGAAAAGCGCAGATAGAGACGGTCGTTCCGGCGCATCCGGTTGAGGAACCCGATCAGCTGACCCAGGTCGCGCGGTGTCAGGGCGCCCCCCTCCTGTTGCTGTTCCAGCGTCGTCAGGGCCGACCCGTCGGCCAGGGTCAGGGTGAGCGGGCCGGGGGAGGCGGTCGCCGGGATCCGCACGGTGCGAACCTCCCGGAGGATCTCCCCGTCTGGCCGCTGAGCCGTCATCGTCAGCTCGACCGAATCCCCCGCCCGCACCTCCCGGCGATCCACCCGGATCGAGTCGAGCCGGGCGCTCCGGTCCTTTTCCAGGACCGAAATCTCCAGGTCGATCCGCTCGAGGTCCAGGTCCGGGTATCCGGCTTCCATCAGGTAGTTGACAGGCACGGCGACCGAAAGCGCGGCGTTCTGCACCGCTTCGCTCCGTGAGGAGAAGCGTCCGGCGACCCGGACCTCGGGCTGGTTTCCGATGCCGATCTTCCCCGTGACCCCGATCGTGGCCCCCCCCTGGGCGCGCTCGGACGCGGTGATGGTGTTGTAGACCGTCATATTGAGCAGGACCGGCGTCAGCATGGAGTCCCGCGCCAGCTCGAACCGGTATTCCTTCCGCGCGCCGCGGCTGGAGAGGAGCCCGATCCGCACCGGCACCGTGCGCGCCCGGTCCCCCACGATGCCGTAGATGCCCATGCCCCGGTCCTGGCGGATCGCGCCCGCGACGCCGCCCGCGGCCAGGATCTTGAAGGAGCTCTCGAAACTGGGGAAGATGGTCACGGCGCTGGCCCGGCGCATCGGGAGCTCCGTGTTCCCCAGTTCCAGGAGGTTGTGCCCGAAGGCATAGAGTCGGTCCCCGTCCACATAGGTCACCGTGCCCCCGGCGGAGACATCCAGGTCCCCCTCCACGAGCGAAACCACGATGTTGGAGCCGGGCTCGAACGGGGGCTGGTCCCCCGGCGGGTCGCCGGATGCGGCTCCGGATCCCTGCAGCAGCGTCATCCCCGCGGCACGGAAGCGGGGGGCGAAAGCCTCCAGAGTCCCGGGATGAAAGCCCCCCAGGGAGAGGGGAGTGGCGATGGGGAGCAAAGAATGCGCGTCCCGCGCGCCCGGGGCGGCGCCCCCTCCCGGCAGGATGGGGAATTCGAGCCCTCCCCCGCCTACGGCGGGGAGCGGAAGCATGCCGTCCCGTATTCCCCCTTTTTCCAGGCGAAGGCCCCCGCCCTTTTCCTCGAAGGCGTCCACCATGTGGGCGATGGGCGTGATCCCCGCGATCGGCTCCCGGGCGAAGGCGTAGGAGTAAGCGACGGCGCCGAGGAGCTTCCCGTCGATGTAGACGGGGCTGCCGCTCATCCCCTCGAAGATGCCGTACCTGTCGATCCGCCCGCCGCTGAAGCGGGCCAGCACCGAATCGGCGCCCGGCGACACCCCGCGCATCACCCCGAGGATTTCCACCTGGAACTCCTCGGGCCGGGTCCCCTGGAAACAGGTCCTGCCGGTCCCCCTGAGTCCGGGGCGGAGGTCCTCGATCCGGAAGAAATCCGGGGCCGCCGCCGACCCGGAATAGGGGAGCGCCGCGAGGGCCGAAAGCGCCGCGGCAAGCCAGAGCGAACGTGTTGTCATCTGTCCCGACCTTTCCCGGCCAGTATATAACAGAATGCCCCGGGGTGAGGGCGAATGACACATTGCGGTTGACGAACAACGGCCGGGGCCCGATGATGGGATCCATGGCTAACGAGGATCTGTGCGCCGTCATCCTGGCCGGCGGGAAGAGCCGCCGGATGGGGAGCAACAAGGCGCTGGTCACGGTCGACGGACGCAGCCTGATCCGGATCGTGATCGATCGGGTGCTCCCCCTGACCCGCCGCATCCTGGTCTCGGCCGACGAGGAGGACGCCTACCGCTTCCTCGGGTTCCCCGTCGTCCCCGACCGCTACAGGGATCACGGCCCGCTGGCGGGGGTTCACGCCGCCATGCATCACGAGGAAGCCACCCTCTACCTCGTCCTGGCCTGCGACCTGCCGAGCGTGCCCACCCGGCTGCTCGAAAATCTCGTCCGCCTCGCCGAAGGGTACGACGCCGCCATCCCCCGTTCGGAGGGGGGGCTGGCCCACCCGCTGTGCGCCGTCTACCGGAGGAGCTGCCTGCCGAGGATCGAAGAGGCCCTCGAGCGCGGCGCCCGGAAGGTGATCGCCACCTTCCTCGACGGCCCCCTGCGCATCCGCTGGGTGACGCCCGACCAGGGCCCGTTTTTCGACTCCGACCTGGCTAATATCAATACTCCCGGGGACTTGCGCACCCTCGGCCGGGGGGCCCGACGGAAAACCTCCCTAAACTCAACATATGGTAGCCAGTTACTCAAATAACCCCATTATATTGTGATTTTTCTTGACCCTGCTGCAATCCCCTATGCTATATTGACCCCCGACAGCGGAAACACGACAGCTCGACCCGCAGCCGACTCCCACGGCCCGGATGCGGGCGGATTCCCGGAGCCTTATTTCCATGAAACGGCGGGCGTTAAAGGCTAAAACCAAGTCGGGATGGTTACGGCGGACGCTGTTGCCCTCCTGCCTTGTCCTGCTTGCAGGCGGCGCCCTGGTCCTGGGTTTCCTGGTGTATACAATCTCCCATCCCGGGGCCGTGACCGAATCGGTCAACCCGTCGCACTACCTCCTCCCGTCGCTCGAACTCCAGGTCCCCTCGAGCCGCGGGGGATCGATCCCGGGGTGGTGGATCCCGGGACTCAGGCACGCCCCGGGCATCATCCTGGCCCCGGGCCACGGCATGAGCCGGTCGGACGCCCTGAGCCTGGCGGTCGCCCTCCATCAGCACGGGTTCAACCTGCTGGTGGTCGACCAGCGCGGGAGCGGCGCCGCGCCCAGGGGGGCCAGCACGCTCGGGCTCGAAGAAACGGGGGAGATGGCCGACGCCGTGCGCTTCATGATCGGGCGCCCCGAAAACAACCCGGAGCGGATGGGGATCTGGGGGGTGGACACGAGCGCCTTCGCGGCCCTCAAGTCCGCGGCCGCGTTCCCGGAAGTCCGGGCGGTCGCCGCCGACAGCGCCTACGAAACCATCGAGCAGTTCCTGGGCTACCGGATCGCCGAGGAATTCGGGGTGGACAACCGCGCCCTGCGCTTCGGGTGCTGGCAGCTCTTCAGGCTGCTCCATATCCCCGACCTCCGGTTCCTCGACCGGCCCCTGCCGGTCGAGGAACTGGCGGGGAAATCGCTCCTCTTCATCCAGGGGGAGGGGCGCAGGGTGCTCGCGGCCTCGACCGCGGACCTGCATGAAAAGGCGCCCGACGGCGAGTTCATGACCCACCCGACCGGGCGGGTTCATGCCATGAGCGGCGAGGGGCTCCAAAACTACGACAGGCAGGTGGCGGGTTTCTTTCATCTGAACCTGCAGTAAAGGGAAACGAGACGGCGGAAAGGGTGGCACGAACGCTATGAACCGAATCAAGAAACTGGAGCTCGTGGGATTCAAATCGTTCTGCGACCGCACGCACATACCTTTCCACGAGGGGGTCACGGCCATCGTCGGCCCCAACGGCTGCGGGAAGAGCAACATCTCCGACGCCATCAGCTGGGTGGTCGGGGAGCAGAGCGCCAAATCGCTGCGCACCGACAAGATGGAAGGGGTGATCTTCAACGGGACCCAGAAGCGCAAACCGACCGGCTTCGCCGAGGTCATCCTGACCCTCTCGCTGGACGACCCGATCGAGATCCCGGGGGCGCCCGAGTTCGACCCGGCGAGCTTCACCGTGGGCCGGCGGCTCTACCGCTCGGGCGAAAGCGAGTATTACCTCGACGGGCGCCGCTGCCGCCTGAAGGACATCCAGGCCCTGTTCGAGGGGACCGGGCTGGGGCCCAACTCCTACGCCATTCTCGAGCAGGGGCGCATCGGCCAGATCCTCAGTTCCAAGCCGGCCGAGCGCCGCAGCCTGATCGAGGAAGCGGCGCGGATCACCCTCTTCAAGAGCCGGCGCTATTCGGCGGAGAGCAAGCTGGAACAGGCGCAGCAGAACCTGCTTCGGGCCGAGGACATCACCCGCGAGGTGGTGCGGCAGCTGAACTCCCTGCGCCGGCAGGCGGCCAAGGCGCGGCGTTACAACCGGCTGAGGGAGGAGCTGCGCTCCGTCGCGCGCCTCAAGGTCGGGATGGAGGACCGCGAACTGCGCCGGAAGCTGTCCGAGTGCGCCGAGCGTTTCACCGCCGCCCGGGAGCGGGAGGAGGCGGTGCTGGCCGAGCTGGCCGGAGCGGAGGGCGAGCGGGACGACGCGCGCCGGGAGTGCACCCGGCAGGAAGAGGAGGTCAACCAGGTCCGCGAGCGCCTGACGGCGCTCAAGGTCGAGGCGGGCGACGCCCGGAACCTGCAGGAAAACCAGGAAACCCAGCGCCTGGCCCTCATCGCCCGCACCGGGGAGCTCGAGCGCGAACAGGCGGCCATCGCCGACCGGGAACGCGTCATCGGGAGCGAGACGGAGCGTCTCCGGGAGACCGGACGCGCCCTGTCGGAAGAGATCACGCGGGAGCGGGAGGTCGTCGAGACCGAACAGGCGAAGAGCGAACGGCTGCAGGAGGAGATCCGGGCGGCCGAAACACAGATCGACGAACTCCGCTCCTTCCTCCTGACCGGGGCCGGGAAGCTGTCGGACCTGAAGAACCTGCAGGCCCGCTGCCAGGAAAGCCTGGCCCGGATCTCGGCCCGGGCCGCGCGGCTCGAAAACGAGCGGCAGATCAGGGCGGAAGAGCGGGCCGGACGGGCGGCCGAACTCGAGAGGGTGCGGGCCGACCACGACCGCAAGGCCGCCCGGCAGCAGGAAGTGGCCGC
Organism: Acidobacteriota bacterium; assembly: GCA_012729555.1. NCBI lineage: Bacteria > Pseudomonadati > Acidobacteriota > Acidobacteriota bacterium. The sequence goes on along the minus strand of JAAYCX010000052.1, from coordinate 24,959 downwards.
CGCCGGCGAGGGGCTCGATGCCCGGGCCGCCAGCCTGGCGGGCGAGATCGAACGGCTCGCGGAGGAACTCGCGGCGCTCTCCAACGAGCACGGCCTGATGCAGCACCGCTACTCCTCGCTCGAGGAGATCGAGCAGCGGCGCAGCAATTATTCCGAGGGGGTGCAGAAATACCTCTCCACGCGGGTCCCGGGGGAGGAGGCGTGCCGCGCCAGGACGCTGGCCGACCACATCGAGACCGATCCGGCCTACGAGACCGCGCTCGAGGACTACCTGAACGCCCCGCTGCAGTACATCCTGGTCGAAAGCCGCGAGGACGCCATGAGCGGGGTGGAGCGGCTCAAACGGATCGGCGCGGGGAAATGCACCTTCATGACCCTGCAGAACGGCCACTGCCACGGCACCGGCGCCGGCCGGCCGGAAGTCGGCGGCGACGGGGTGATAGGCTACCTGGACGAGCTGCTGCGCATGGCGCCCGACGTCAAGAGCGCGTTCGGGCGCGCGCTCCCCGAATACGCCTCGACCGTCATGGTCTCCGACCTCGATACGGCGTTTCGCGTGGCCGAGCGATCGCCAGCCGCCAACTTTCTGACCCTCTCGGGGGAGGCCTACTCCCCCCGCGGCACCCTCTCGGCCGTCGGCGAACGAAAATCGATGGCGGGCTTTCTCGCCCTGAAGCGCGAGAAGCGGGAACTCGGGAAGAAGCTGGCCGCGGTGGCCCAGAAGATCGAATCGGCGCGCGCGGCGCTCTCCCGCCTCAAGGAGGACCAGTCGGTCACGGCGGAATCGATCAAGGCCCTGACGGCCGAGGCCCGCAAGCTGGAGGTGGAGACGGCCCTCCAGGGACACGAGATCTCCAGGATCGAAGCCGACCTGGGCCGGATCGAGCAGGCGGAGCAGGTGGCCGACACCGAACTCGGCCAGCTCGGCGCGGAGCGGCGGGAACTCGAGTCCCGCCTCGAGGGGGCGGCCGGGGAGATCGCCGGGATCGAAGCGCGCAGCGGCACCGGGTCGGCGGAGCTGGCCGGACTGAACGCGCGGCTGCAGTCGCTCCGTACCGGAAGCGCCACGCTCTCCAGGGACCTCGGCGCCCTCGTCTCCGCCCTCGCCGTCAAGAAGGAGCGCCGGTCGGGCATCGACGCCGACCTGCGCCGGCTCGAGCAGGAATCGGGGGAGGTGCGCCGGCGCGCCGAAGCCAGCCGGACCGAGGCCGCGCAGGTGCGCGAACGGATCGGGGAACTCGCCGCCGCCCAGGAGCAGGCCAGGGAGAGGATGGCCGCATGCGCCGGGGCCATCGAGACGACGGAGGAAACGCTCGGAGCGATGCAGACGGCCCTCTCGGCCGGGCGCGCGGCGCTCGGGCAGGTGGAGGAGCGGCTGCGGGTCCTGCACTCCGGGCGCGAGGAGACCATGAACGCCCGGAGCCGGATCGAGATCGAAAAAACCCGGCTCGAAAACGACCTGGAGCATCTCGAGCGCCACTGCCAGGAGGAGTTCCACCTTCCGGTAGCCGAGCTCGTCGTCGACATCGAGGACGACGGGTGGCAGCGCGAGTACCGGGAAGTGGCCGAGGAGCACGACCGGATGCGCGAGGCGGTCGAAAACTTCGGCCCGATCAACATGCGCGCCCTGGAAGAGTACAAGGAGCTGGAGCAGCGCTACCAGTTCCTGAACGGCCAGCGGCTGGACATCGAGAAATCGATCGCCGACATCCAGAAGGCGATCGCCGACATCAACCGGCGCTCCGTCGAACAGTTCGAGGAGGCGTTCCGGGCGATCCGGAAGAATTTCCAGGAGGTGTTCCAGATCCTCTTCGGCGGCGGGCAGTGCGACCTGAGGCTGCTCGACGAGGAGGACATGCTCGACAGCGGCATCGACATCATCGCCCAGCCCCCGGGGAAGCGGCTGCAGAACGTGCTGCTGCTGTCGGGGGGGGAGAAGGCCCTGACGGCCCTGGCGCTGCTGATCGCCATCTTCCGCTACCGCCCGAGCCCCGTCTGCGTCCTGGACGAGGTCGACGCGCCGCTCGACGACGCCAACGTCAACCGCTTCGCGCGGCTGGTGACCGAGCTGAGCCACAACACCCAGTTCATCATCATCACCCACAACAAGAACACCATGGAAACGGCCCAGACGATGTACGGCATCACCATGGAGGAGCCTGGGGTATCGAAAATCATCGGCGTGGATTTCCGTCAGCAGCAGGCGCTGGCCAGCTGATCCGGAGAGGACTATGGAAAAGAAACCGAACCTTTGCGTCCAGACCGACCTCCCCGGCTTGACCTTGCTCCGCCGGGGAAAGGTGCGCGACCTGTACGCCTATGGGGACGAACTCCTGATCGTGGCGACCGACCGCATCTCCGCCTTCGACGTCGTCCTCCCCACCCCCATCCCCTGGAAGGGGGCGGTGCTGACCCAGTTGTCGCGCTTCTGGTTCGGCATGATGCGCGACCTGGTCCCCAACCACCTGGTCAGCGCCGACGCCGGGGAGTTCCCCCCGGACCTCCAGCGCCACCGCGAGGTCCTCGACCTGCGGAGCATGCTGGCGGTACAGGCCGAGATGTTCCCGATCGAGTGCGTGGCGCGCGGCTACCTGGCCGGGTCGGGGTGGACCGAATACCGGGAAAGCGGCACGGTCTGCGGCATTCCCCTCCCCCCGGGCCTGAGGGAGTGCGACCGGCTCCCCGAACCCGTCTTCACCCCGGCCACCAAGGCGGAGTCGGGGCATGACCTGAACATTTCCTACGCGGAGGCCGCCCGGATGATCGGGGAGGACCAGGCTTCCAGGCTCCGGGACCTCACGCTCCAGATCTACGCGCGGGCGGCGGAGTACGCCCTGTCGCGCGGCATCATCATCGCCGACGTCAAATTCGAGTTCGGCGTCTACAACGGCGAAATCATCCTGTGCGACGAGGTCCTGACGCCGGATTCGTCCAGGTTCTGGCCCCGCGACCGGTACGAACCCGGCAAAAGCCAGCCTTCCTTCGACAAGCAGTACGTCCGGGATTACCTGGAGGAGATCCGCTTCAACAAGCAGCCGCCGGCCCCCGAACTCCCACCCCGGGTGGTGGAGGGGACCGCGGCCAAGTATCTCGAAGCCTACCGGCTCCTGACCGGTTCCCCTCTGATTTAGGGAGGGGAGAATTCGGGAACACAGGTTTCACAAATGGGTTTTTTTATTTGTGAAACCTGTGTAACCTTGAGGCCATGCTTTCAGCCCAGTGGACCTATTTCGACGTCCTGTTCGCCGGAATCGTGGCCGTGTCCACGCTCCTGGCCCTGCTCAAGGGCCTGGTGCGCGAACTCGTCAGCCTCGTGGCCCTGATCGCCGGTTTCCTTCTCGCCGTCTTCTTCTACCCGGTCCCGGCCGAGCGCCTGATCGATTTGTTCCGGACCGAAGCGATCGCCAACCTGGCCGGCTTCCTCCTCATCTTCCTGGGCACCCTGGCGGCGGGGGCGCTCGTGTCCTTCGCCCTGAACCGGTTCCTGAAGGCGGCCGCGCTCAAGGGAGCCGACCGTTTCCTGGGCTCCATTTTCGGCTTCGTGCGCGGGTGGGCCATCTGCTCCATCCTCGTTCTCGCCCTCATCGCCTTCCCGGTGAGGGAAAACATCATGGCCCGGTCGGTCCTGGCCCCCTACCTGCTCGGGGGCGCCAGCGCCGCCGTCCGGCTGACGCCCCGAAGCCTGAAGGACAAGTTCCACGCGCACTACAGGAAGGTCCTCGAGGCCTGGAACCGCCAGAGGGGGGAGCCGTGAGCGACACCCCCCGCCCCCCGAGGCTCAAGGAGCGCCTGGAGGCCCTCTGCGCGGAGATGGTCGAAAAGGGGATCCTCTTCACCGAAGCCATGGAGCAGTTCGAACGCTGCTTCATCTCCGAGGTGATGCGGCGCAACAACGGGCACCTCCAGAAGACGTCGGCCGCCCTGGGCATCCACCGCAACACCCTCTCCAAGAAGGTCAGCCTGGGAAAGATCCCGAGAAAACAGCGTTAGAACTTGAACACCAGGTCGAGCTGCAGCCGGTGGAAATCGTCGGCGCCCGCGGCCGTCCCCAGCTTGTTGAGGAAGCAGGTGGCGCCCGCGGTGAAGTTTCTGGCCACCTGGACGTCGACGCCGAATTCGCTCCCCTTGCCGTCGGTCCCGCCGCCGATGAAATCGCTGTCGGTAAAGACGCCGAGCACCGCGTCCTTCTCGATGTTGCGGTAGTTGTAGCGGAGCTCCCACGATCCGGGATCCTTGAGCTTGCCCGCCCTGGCGCCGACGAGCCACCCCTCGTTGCCGGCGATCTCCCCCTCGGCCACGTTCTTCACGTAATCGACGAAGACGGCCACCGGGACGCTTCCGGCCTGGATCTTCAGCTCGCCGAACAACTCCACCAGGTCGTAATCGTGCAGGTAGCGCCCCGCTTCATCGACGCTGTTCCCGAAGGGGTCGTCGGAATCGAAAATCGGGCTCTGGCCCCGGGCGTTCTCATAGTTGTAATAAGCGGCGCCGGCGGTAAAGGACCCCTTTTTATCCGGGAAGGCGAGCTCGACCCCCCCCTGGGCTCCGAACAGCCAGGTGTCGACGTCGGAACTCCGCTCTTCGACCCAGAAGCCGCCGATATTGGTGAAAAGCTTCACGCCGCCGCTTTTCCCGGAATATCTGAGGGCGCCCCCTTCGGGGTTCAGGTCGCTGTCCCAGATCAGCTCGGTTCCCCCCGGCGTGTAATAGGGGTTCTGGATCTTCCCCCCGAGGAGGTGCAATCCCGGAGCCCGCTGGAACCCCAGGTCGAAGTAAGCCAGATCGAGGCGGATGTCCTTGGTGGAAAATCCGCCGTCCAGGCTTTCGTTGGTGGAAACGGGATCGGCCGAGCCGCTGGCGAGCTGCAGGCCGACGAGGACGTTGTCGCTCGGCCTCGCCTCGACGCCGAAGCGGGCCCGGATGCGATGCCGGTTACGCGCATCCCGATCCTCGACCTTTATGGTTTCGTGCCGGTAGCGGAAGTCCCCCTTGAGTTTCACCTTGTCCGTCCAGGAATCGGCCGCACCCGCCGCGGCCGGCAAAAGCAGCATCCCCAGGCTGATCACCCCGACTGTTCCTCTCATCGATCGTCTCCTTGACAGGTCCTGTTCCCGTCCCTCGCGCCCGACACCCGGGCCGCCGGGATTCCTCCTCGAGACAGCGGGAAAGGTACCCGGGCTCCGTTAAGCCTTGATGAATGCGCCGTGAATATTTAAACAAATCCGGACCGGACCGGAACCGGAATCGGCGAAAATCGTGGCTTTCGGCCCCCCCCCGTGTTATTCCAGACAGGACAGGACACCAGCCAGGGAGGAAGACAGTGAAGACAGGATACGCCGCGATCATCGCCCTTCTCGTTCTCACGCCGATAGTGCGGGCGGGAGACCCGGAAATCAAGAACATCATCCTCATGATCAGCGACGGCCAGGGATTCAACACCGTGCGCGCGACGGAGTACTACACCGGCCGCAAGGCCGTGTACGAACGGTTCGAACACCGCTGGGCGATGCAGACGCATTCGGCCGGCCACCGCAACGGGTACACCGGAAGGCCCTACGACCCGGCCGCGATGGCGGCCGATTTCAACTACGCCAAGAGCGGCGCGACCGATTCCGCGGCGGCCGCCACCGCCCTCTACACGGGCGTCAAGGCGTACGACAACGAAATCAACGTCACCCCCGGCGGAACTCCCCTCGAAACCCTGTTCGAAAAGGCGGCACGCGCGGGGAGGAGCATCGGGGCCGTTTCGAGCGTCCCCTTCGTTCACGCCACCCCGGCCGCCGTCTACGGGCACAGCCGGAGCCGCATGAATTACCCCGCCCTCGCAAAGGAGGCGATCTACGGCCGCGAGCCCGGCGCGCACAACACGCACTACGACGCGCAGAACCACCACGGCATGCTGAAGGTGATCCTGGCCCCGGGGAACCCTGAATACGACAACGACGCCGGCCGGCGTTCCCTCCCCTCCTACGGCCTCATCGGCGACGAATCGCACTGGCGCGACCTGTCGGCGGGCGCCAACGGCTGGACCCTCATTTCAACCCTGACGGAATTCGAGGCCCTCGGCCGGGGGAATACGCCGGACAGGGTCTTCGGCCTCCCGCACGTGTACGAGACGCTCCAGCAGCGGCGCGGCAGCCGCGCTCCGCGCAACGACAAGACGCCCCCCCGGGCGGTTCCCGCCAACAATGACGTTCCCGACCTGGCGACGATGACGCGCGGGGCCCTCAACGTGCTCGACAACAACCCGGCGGGGTTCGCCCTCATGATCGAGGGGGGAGCCGTCGACTGGGCCAACCACGACAACCACGCCGGCCGGATGATCGAGGAGCAGATCGATTTCGACCGCGCGGTGGAGGCCGTCGTCGAGTACCTGGACCGCGACACCGGGGGCAACAACTGGAGCAACACGCTGCTCGTGGTCACCGCCGACCATGAGTGCGGCTATCTCTGGGGGGACGGGCGGGTCGACGGGTCCACCTTCTTCGACGTCGACGGCAACGGGACTTTCGACCACGGCGTCGATTACGCCCACGTCAGGGACAACGGCGCGGGCCGCCTGCCGGAACTCTGGTACCACTCGGGCAGTCACAGCAATACCCTCGTCCCCTTCTACGTCCGCGGGGCCGGGAGCGGCCTTTTCGAGCGGTATGTCATCGGGGTGGAGCCCAACCTCCGGAAGATCTACGACCTCGACGAGGGGTGGTCGGGGAAATACATCGACAACACCGCCATCTTCAGGTTGCTCGAGAGCGGTTCCTTCTTCAGGGAGCGGCGCGCAGAGTAGGGGCCGCAGAAGGGGGACGGGGACGCGATGCCGCCGCTACTGCTCTTCCCGGAATTTATAGCCGAAACCGCGCACGGTCTCGATCCACTCGCCGTATTTTCCCAGTTTCCGGCGCAGGGACATGATGTGCACGTCGATGGTCCGCTCGAGCACGGTGACGTCCGAGCCGAGCGCCCCCTCGATCAGGGCCCCGCGCGAGTGGACGAACCCCGGGTGGGCGGCCAGGAACTCGAGCAGCCGGAACTCGGTCGCCGTCAGCTCGATCTTCCGGTCCCCGCAGATCACTTCGTGGCTCGCGCTGTCGATCGAGAGCTCCCCCCGCTTGATCCGCTCGGCCGGCTGCTGGTACCCGGCGGAGCGGCGCAGGAGGGCCTTCACCCGGGCCGTCAGCTCGCGCGGGCTGAAGGGCTTGGTCACGTAGTCGTCCGCCCCCAGTTCGAGCCCCACGACCCGGTCCGATTCCGCCGACTTCGCCGTCAACACCAGGATCGGCACGTGGGCCGTCTGCGCCCGGCGGCGCAGCTCGCGGCAGACCTCGAGCCCGTCGATCCCCGGCAGCATCAGGTCCACGATCACGAGGTCGGGCTTCTCCTTGAGCGCCGTGGACAGACCGGACTCCCCGTCCGCGGCGCCGAGAACCCGGTACCCCTCGCTCTCCAGGTTGTAGCGGACGAGCTCGACGAGGTCGCGCTCGTCGTCGATCACCAGCAGGGTGTTCCTGGCCATGGTCAGGCCTCCGCTTCGGGCCGGCGGGTGTCGCTCTCGTGGCTGTGGCGCACCTCCCGCCCCTCGACCAGGTAGATCACCTCCTCGGCGATGTTGGTGGCGTGGTCCCCCACCCGCTCGAGGTTGCGCGAGATCAGAATCAGCGCGAGCGCCCGCTCGATCGTCCCCGGGTCCGCCATCATGTAGGTCAGCAGCACCCGGAAGATCTGGTCGCGGTAGGCGTCCACCTTCTTCTCCTCTTCGAAGACCCGCCCGGCCAGGGCGCAATCCCTCGCCACCAGCGACTCGAGGCTGTCCTTCACCATCCCCTCGGCGATTTCGCCCATGACCGGCAGGTCCACCAGCGGCTTGAGCGGGGGCGCCGCGAGCAGGTGCCGGGCGTTTTCGATGATGTTGACCGCCTGGTCGGCTATGCGCTCGAGCTCCGTGGCGATCCGGGAGGCCATGAAGAGGAAGCGCACGTCCCCCCCGACCGGCTGCTGCAGCGCCGTCAGCTTGACCGCCGTGTCGTCGATCTCGATCTGCAGCTCGTTGACCTCGTGCTCCATGCGCTCGACTTCGGCGCCCAGCGCCCCGTTGCGTTCGATCAGAACCCGAAGCGCCGTCTGCAGCATCGATTCCGCCAGGCGCCCCATGAGCAGGAGCCGTTCCTGCAAGCCCTGTATCTTCCCCTCGAGTTGACGCATCATCCGAACCTCCCGGAAATGTACTGCTCCGTCTTCGGGTCGGAGGGTTTCGTGAACACCGTCTGGGTTTCCCCCACTTCGACCAGCTCCCCGAGGAGCATGAACGCGGTCCGGGTCGAGATCCGGGCCGCCTGCTGCATGTTGTGGGTGACGATGACGATGGTGTACCGCTCCTTGAGCTCCAGCATCAGCTCCTCGATCCGCGCCGTGGCGATCGGGTCGAGGGCGCTGGCCGGCTCGTCCATCAGCAGGACGTCGGGCTGGACCGCCAGCAGGCGCGAGATGCAGATGCGCTGCTGCTGCTCCGGCGCCAGCGCCAGCGCCGAGGCCCCCAGGCGGTCCTTCAGGGTGTCCCACAGCCCCGTGGCCCGCAGGCTCTGCTCCACCCGGCGCTCGAGTTCCTGCCCGCCGGCGAGGCGGTGGATCCTCGGCCCGTAGGCGACGTTCTCGAACACCGAGAGGGGGAAGGGATTGGGACGCTGAAACACCATCCCCACCCTCTTGCGCAGCTGTCCGAGGTCGATCGGGCCGGTGTAGATCGACCTCCCTTCGAGGAGAACGTCCCCTTCGACCCGCACGCCGGGGATCCGCTCGTTCATGCGGTTGATGACGCGCAGCAGCGTCGATTTGCCGCAGCCGGAGGGGCCGATGATGGCCGTGATGGCCCGGGGCGGGATCCGGAGGGTGACGTCGATGAGGGCGTGAAAGCTCCCGTACCAGAGGTTCAGGGACCGGGTCTCGATCATGGTTTCCATAGGCATACGGGGTTCCATGGGGCGGTTATCCGAACCTCCCCGTGATGTAATCGGCGGTCCTGGGATGGGCCGGGGTGGTGAAGAGGTCGTGGGTCGGCCCGATTTCGACGAGTTCGCCGAACAGGAAGAAGGCGGTACGGTCCGAAGCCCGCGCCGCCTGCTTGACGTTGTTGGTCACCAGGATCACGGCCAGCCGGCTTTTCAGCTCCTGGAGCGCCTCCTCGATCTTCGCGGTGGAGATCGGGTCGAGGCCGGAGCAGGGTTCGTCCAGCAGCAGGACCCGGGGCTCCAGGGCGAGCGAACGCGCCAGGCAGAGCCGCTGCTGCTGCCCCCCCGACAGGTTGCGCGCCGGCTCGTTCAGCCGGTCCTTCATCTCGTCCCACAGGTAGGCCGCGCGCAGGGAGTTTTCCACCTGCTCGTCAAAGCCGTTGCGTCCCCGGGCGACGAGGCGGATGCCGAAGACCAGGTTCTCGTACACCGTCATCGGAAGCGGCGTCGGGACCGAGAAGACCATCCCCACCTGCCGGCGCAGGGCGGCCACGTTGAGGTCGCCGACCGGCCGCCCGTCGAGCAGGACCCGGCCGGAGACGGCCAGGTCGAGGTCGAGGTCGGCCATCCGGTTGAGGCAGCGGAGAAACGTCGTCTTCCCCGCTCCCGCGGGTCCGATGATGGAGACGATCTCCCCCCGCCGGGCCGAGAGGGTGATCCCCTTGAGGATCTCGTCCTTCCCTGCCCGCACCCGCAGCCGTTCGGTCCCGATTTCGCAGGGCGCGGGGGTTTCCTCCCCCCGGGGTTTCGGTTTATCGGCCATGGCGCAGCCTCTTGCGGATCTGGGCGCGGATCATGATCGCGCTGAAGTTGAGCAGGAAGGTCAGGCCCAGCAGCACCAGCACCGTCGCGTACAGGATCGGCTTGGTCGCCTCCACGTCGGGGGACTGCGTCGTCATCACGTAGACGTGATAGCCCAGCTCCATGAACTGGCTGTTGAGCCGGGCCGGCAGTTCGGGGAGGAAGTAGGCCGCCCCGGTGAACATCACCGGGGCCACTTCCCCCGAGCCCCGGCTGACGGCCAGGATGCCTCCCGTGAGGATGCCGCCGACCGCTTGGGGGAGCACCACGCGGCGGATCATCTGCCACCGGGTCGCCCCGAGGGAATAGGCCACCTCGCGGTAGCCCTGGGGGATCGCCCGGAGCGCCTCTTCCGTCGCCACCACCACCGTGGGCATCGTCAGGAGCGCCATCGTCAGGGCCGCCCAGACTATGGCCGGCTGGCCGTAGACCAGTTCCCCGCCGTAGAAGACCCGGTCCATCCCCCGGCCGATGAACTCGATGAAGAACCCGAGCCCGAAGAGGCCGAATACGATGGCGGGGACCCCGGCCAGGTTCTGGATCGCCAGCCTCACCGCCTGGACGAGGCGCGAACGCTTGGGCGCGTATTCGTGCATGTAGATGGCCGTGGCCACCCCGAGCGGGATCACCGCGATCGTCATGAGCACGACCAGGGCGAAGGTCCCGAAGATGGCGGGGAAGATCCCTCCGCCCGTCATCCCGGTCTCCGGCGCCCTGGTGAGGAAGGAGAAGGTGACGGTGCCCAGGCCGTGGATCACGATGTCGCCGAGGATGACGGCCAGCATCAGGACGATCAGGACGCAGGCAAGGATGCACAGGGATTGAAAGGCGCCCCCGACAAATCTCGTTCGGTCGACCATGGCTCAGGATGCCCCCTGGAGCTTCTTCTGCAACCGCCCCACCCACCAGTGCCCCAGCAGGTTGATGGCGAAGGTGATCACGAAAAGGAAGGCGCCGATGAAAAAGAGGACGTGGTAATGCGGGCTCCCCACGACCACCTCCCCGAGCTCGGCCGCGATCGTCGCGGAAAAGGTGCGGATCGAATCGGTGGGAAGCCACGAGAGGATGGCGGCGTTGCCCGACGCCATCAGCACGATCATGGTCTCGCCGATGGCCCGGCCGAAACCGAGCACGCAGGCCGCCAGGACCCCGGGCATCGCCGCCGGGAGGACGACGCGCGACGCCGTCTGCCAGGAGGAGGCGCCCATGGCCACCGACCCGTCCCGGTAGGCCTGCGGCACCGAGGAGAAGGCGTCCTCGCAGACGGTGTAGACGATGGGGATCACCGCGAGGCTCAGGCCGATCCCCGCCGTCATGGCGTTCAGGCGGAAGGTCCACCCGAACGCCCCCTGCAGCCAGTCGGCCAGCACCATCAGGCAGAAGAAGCCGACCACCACGCTCGGGATCCCGGCCAGGAGCTCGATGGCGGGCTTGACCGTCTCGCGCGCCCAGGCCGGGGCGAACTCCGCGGTGTAGAGGGCGGCCAGGACCGCGAGCGGGATGGCGATCAGCGAGGCGATGATGGTCACCTTCAGCGTCCCGGCCAGCAGCGGCAGGAGCGAGTACTTGGGAAGTTCCGAGACCGGCTGCCAGGTGTACTCCTCCCCGGCCCCCCCGCCGGCCGACTGGGGCAGGAAGAGGTTGCCTATGTTGGCCTCCTCCTGGATTTCGGCCGAGGTGAAGATCGGGAGCGCCTCCTTGCCGATGAAGATAAAGATCAGAATCAGCGACACGATCGCCAGCATCGCGCTCCCGGTGATCAGAACCCTGGCCACCCGGTCGCCCCACGCCCCCGATCGTCCCGCCGCATGCATCGTCCGGCAGCCGCTTCTTCGGTCGCGCATCGGCCTATTTCCAGACCAGGGGGTAGTACCCCACCTTTTCGCAGATTTCCTGCCCCTCCGGCGTCAGCACCCAGTCGATGAACTGTTTGGTGGTCCCCTGCGGGGCGCCGACCGTGTAGAAGAAGAGCTGGCGCGACAGGGGATAGGTCCCCCGCTCCACCGTTTCGATCGAGGGGAGCACCCCGCCGGCCGCCTCGTCCGCCTTGACGGCGACGGGCCGGATTCCCGAGGCGTAGGCGATCCCGCCGTAGCCGATCGAGGCGGGGTCCTTGCTGACGGCGTTGACCACGGCGGCGGTGCCGGGGAGCGTCTGGACCTCCCGCCCGAAGTCCTCGTTATCGAGCACGTGCTCCTTGAAGAAGACGTAGGTGCCGGAGTTGTTCTCGCGGCTGTAGACGACGATCCTGCGGTCGGGGCCCCCCACCTCGCTCCAGTTGCGGATCCTGCCGGTGTAGATCGCCTTCAGCTGCCCCAGGGTCAGCGCCTCCACCGGCGAGGACTCGGGGACATAGATCGCGATGCCGTCCAGGGCCACCGGGATCTCGACCACCTCCCGACCGTGGCGCTTGCGCACCATCTCCTTTTCCTTCTCCTTCATGGGGCGGGAGGCCTCGCAGATGTCGGTCCCGCCGTTGATCAGGGCGGCGATCCCCGTCCCCGACCCGCCCCCCGTGACCTGGATCCGCTCCTCCGGGTGCTCCTTCATGTAGGTCTCGGCCCACCGCTGCCCCAGGATCACCATCGTGTCCGAGCCCTTGATGGTGACCGTCCTGGCGGCCGACCCGCCCCCGCCGCAGCCCGCAAGGGCGACAGCCGCTCCCAGCACACCCAACCATCCCGATATCTTCATCTGCCCTCCTAAACTCAATTCTGGTAGATATTTACATTACCTTCGTTAAGCCTTTATAAGGAGAGTGTTAAGATTCGGTTAAGTTTGCCCCTCCCCGTCGCGACACACGAATGACTGCAGGAATTCCCGCGGCGTGAGCACGCCCAGGGAGGCCTTGCGGAAATCCCGGACATTGCGTGTGATGATGCTGTCCAGGCCGTTATTGACCGCGATGAAATGCTCGACCCCGTCCTCGAAGTCGGGAAAACCGGCGCTCGCGGATTCCCCGATTTCTCGTTGGGTGAAGGGCAGGATCCGGATGATGGAACCGATCCGCTGGATGGCCAGGAGCGCCCTCTCGTGTTTCGACAGCTTTTTGAGGATATAGTAGATGTTGGCGATGACGAGGCTCGAGGTGAATCCCTCGACCTGGTTTTGCTCGCACAGGGCCAGAATCCGGTTTGAGTAAACCGCATGCGGCTTCCGGTCGAGAATGGTGTCCAGAAAAACGTCGGTGTCGATGAATATCCGCGCCTTCATAGATATTTTTCGCTGACCGATTCAGCCACCAGGTCCATGTCTTCCCCCGGTGCCTCCACCCTCACCATGCCGGCGAGCCCGGCGGTGATCGGGGGCATGCCGTGCCGGCCGGATACGTCGTCGGAGGCGAGCGACGAGAAGTAGAACTCCACCAGCTTTGAAAGGCTGATGTTCTGTCTGCTGGCATATCGCTTGGCTTTTTGGATCACCGCCTCGTCCAGGGCCAGTGTTAGTTTGACCGCCATCTCCTTCACCCGCTGCACGTATATTATGTTTAACAGACATACGTATTATATCACCAAATTCGCCGTGCCAGTTCGGCCGTGCCGGGTCCCGCCTATGTTTTTTTTTGGAATGGGCACATAATTCCGGCCTCCAGATTGACAAGCCGAAAATCCCTCTTATACTGTTAGCACTCGCCGCGAGGGAGTGCTAACGGCGGGGCCAGCCGGTAAGCAATAGGCAAGTCTTTATAAATGCAACTATTTGGAGAGGAGACACCAAGATGAATGTGAGACCTTTGCACGATCGGGTTCTGGTAAAGCGGATGGAAGAGAAGGAAACGGTCAAGGGGGGTATCATCATCCCCGATACCGCCAAGGAAAAGCCGATGGAGGGCGAGGTGATTGCGGCCGGACCGGGCAAGATGATGGATGACGGCAAGCGCGCGGCCATGGACGTCAAGGCCGGCGACCGGATCCTCTTCGGAAAGTACTCCGGGACGGAAATCAAGATCGACGACCAGGAATACGTCATCATGCGGGAAGACGAAATCCTCGCGGTTCTCGCATAACCCAAAGCAATACAAATACATAAGGAGTAGGAGACTATGGCTAAGGAAATCATTCACGGCGAGGAATCCCGCCAGGCGATTCTGCGCGGCGTCAACCAGCTGGCGAACGCCGTAAAGATCACGCTGGGCCCCAAGGGGCGCAACGTGGTGCTGGACAAGAAGTTCGGCTCCCCGACCATCACCAAGGACGGCGTCACCGTCGCCAAGGAGATCGAACTGAAGGACTCGATGGAAAACATGGGCGCCCAGATGGTGCGCGAAGTGGCCTCGAAGACGTCGGACGTCGCCGGCGACGGGACCACGACGGCGACGGTGCTGGCTCAGGCCATCTTCCGTGAAGGCGTGAAAAACGTGGCCGCCGGCGCCAACCCGATGGCGATCAAGCGCGGGATCGAGACCGCCGTGGCCGCGGCGATCGAAGAGCTCAAAAAGCTGAGCAAGCCGGTCAAGGGCGAGATGATCTCCCAGGTAGGGACCGTTTCCGCCAACAACGACAAGACCATCGGCGGCATCATCGCCGAGGCGATGAAGAAGGTGGGCAAGGACGGCGTCATCACCGTGGAAGAGGCCAAATCGATCGAGACCTCCCTGGAAGTGGTGGAAGGGATGCAGTTCGACCGCGGCTACCTCTCCCCCTATTTCGTGACCGACCCGGAGAGGATGGAAGCCGAGTTGGCCGACTGCCTCATCCTCCTGAACGAGAAGAAGGTCAGCTCCATGAAGGACCTGCTCCCCCTGCTCGAGCAGGTGGCCAAGAGCGGGCGCCCGCTCCTCATCATCGCCGAGGATGTTGAGGGCGAAGCGCTGGCGACCCTGGTGGTCAACAAGCTGCGCGGCACGCTGAGCGTCGTCGCCGTCAAGGCCCCCGGATTCGGCGACCGCCGCAAGGCGATGCTCGAAGACATCGCCATCCTCACCGGCGGCAAGGTGATCAGCGAAGACCTCGGGATCAAGCTCGAGAACGTCCGCCTTGAAGACCTGGGCCGCGCCAAGAAGATCACGATCGACAAGGACAACACCACCATCATCGAGGGCGCCGGCAAGCACGCCGACATCGAGGGGCGCGTCAAGCAGCTACGCGTGCAGATCGATGAGACCACCTCCGACTACGACCGCGAGAAGCTGCAGGAACGGCTGGCGAAGCTGGTCGGCGGCGTGGCCGTGATCAAGGTCGGGGCCGCGACCGAGACCGAGTTGAAGGAGAAGAAGGCCCGCGTCGAGGACGCCATGCATGCGACCCGCGCCGCGGTGGAAGAGGGGATCGTCCCCGGCGGCGGCGTGGCCCTGCTCCGCTGCATCACCCCGCTCGAGAAGCTCAAGCTCGCCGACGACGAGCAGGTGGGCGTCAACATCGTCCGCCGCTCCCTGGAGGAGCCCCTGCGGATGATCGCCTTCAACGCCGGGCTGGAAGGCGCCGTCGTGGTCGAGAAGGTGCGCGCGAACGCCGAGGCCAATTTCGGCTTCAACGCCGACACCGAGCAGTACGAAGACCTGGTCAAGAGCGGCGTCATCGACCCGACCAAGGTGACCCGTACGGCCCTGCAGAACGCCTCCTCCATCGCCGCCCTGCTTCTGACGACCGAAGCCCTGGTGAGCGAGATCAAGGAAGAGGAAAAGGCCCCCGCCATGCCTCCGGGCGGCGGAATGGGCGGAATGGGCGGAATGTACTAGCCTCGTAAACCGCGGATGGCACGGATTGCTTTGAAAATCCGTGCCATCCGTGTTTAACTCCCCCCGTGCAACGAGCTCTCTCCTCCCTCCTCATCGTCACCGCCCTCTCGATAGCCACCCTCTGGGCCGGCCTCGGCCGGTTGCCCCTCACCGGGGCGGACGAGCCGCGCTACGCCCGCATCGCAGAGGAGATGCGCCTGTCCGGGCGCTGGGTCACCCCGACGCTCGAGGGGAGGCCGTGGCTCGAAAAGCCCCCGCTCTACTACTGGATCGCCCGGGCGCCCGGCTCCCTGTTCGGCAGCCCCGAGACGGCCGCCCGCGTCGGACCCGCCCTTTGCGCCCTCCTCTCCGCCCTGGCCGTCCTCTGGGCCGGGACCCGGATCTGGTCCCCCCTGGCCGGCCTCCTGGGCGGCGCGATCCTGGTCACGAGCCTCGGCTTCGCCGGTTTCGGCCGCAGCGCCTCGACCGACATGCCCTTTACCTGCTGCCTCACCCTGGCGCTCTCGGTCCTGGCCGTCGCGGTGGAAAAAGACCTCGGCTGGAAGGTGCTGGCCGCCTGGGTCTTTCTCGGCCTGGCCGTGCTGGGCAAGGGGCCGGTGGCCCTCGTTCTCGCAGCGGGGGTAGGGCTCCTCTCCTGGTACTTCGGCGGGAGAGAGGGGATGTTCCGGCGCTGGCGCACGGGTCCGGGGGCAGCGGTGGCGCTGGCCGTATCGGTCCCCTGGTTCTGGCTGGCCTTTCGGGAAAATGGTTACGCCTTCGTCGCCACCTTTTTCGTCAACCACAATTTCGCCCGCTACGTCACCGACATCCATCACCACGCCCAGCCCTTTTACTACTACCTGCCGGTGCTTCTGGCCCTCTTCTTCCCCTGGAGCGGGTGGCTCGTGGCGCTGGCCGGCACAAGCCCCCTCGAGGAACTCCGGCGCTGGCGCCGGTGGCGCCCCGCCCCCCTCTTCATCCTCTGCTGGCTGCTCTTCCCCATCCTCTTCTTTTCCCTGTCGGGGTCGAAGCTCGCGGGCTACATTCTCCCTTCCCTCCCGCCGCTGGCCCTGCTCCTGGGCGCGCGCCTCGCGCCCTGGGTCCGGGAGGGGGCGGAGCCGAGGCTGCTGCGCGCCGCCGTGACCGCCGAGGCGCTCCTTGCCCTCTGCCTCGCCCTGGCGGCGCCCGTCTTCTTCCAGAAGGACTACGGGGGGCACTGGCGCGAGGGGCTCGCGATTTCCCTCGCCGTCCTGGTCCCGGCAGGCTTCGCCCTGTATTACGGCTGGAGGAACCGCCCCCTCGGCGCCGTCCGGGCGACGGCGCTCGGAGGCGCGGCGCTGGTCCTGGCGGTGGTCGTCTTCGCCTTCCCCCTCCTCGGCGATTACCACTCCACCCGGACGATCGCCCGCGAGGCGCTCGCCCTGCGCCGCGGGGAGGAGCCGATCCTGACCTACCGCTTCTTTCACCACAGCCTGCACTACTACACGGGATACCGGGTGGACGCCGAGCCGAAGGACCTCGCTGCGCTGCGGCGGGGGGTCGCCGGCCGTACGGGAGCCCTGGTCGTCACCAAAGCGGAGGGGGCGCGGGAGATCGGTGAGGCGGGCGGCTTCGACACCGTCCCCCTCGCCACGCAGGGGAACTTCCGCCTGGTGCGGATCCTCCCCAAAAGATAACCGCGCGTTGTACCTGCGGCCGAAATCGGTATAATTGGGGCTCCGGCAACCAGGCGGGACAAAACTATGCTCAGAATATACAACACGCTCTCCAGCAGCGAAGAGGAGTTCCGCCCCGTCGAGGAGGGGGTGGTCCGGTTCTACTCCTGCGGCCCCACGGTCTACGACTACGCCCACATCGGCAACTTCCGTACCTTCGTCTTCCAGGACCTGCTGCGGCGCTACCTCCGCTACAGCGGCTACCGGGTGCGGCATGTCATGAACATCACCGACGTCGACGACAAGACGATCCGGAACGCGCGCGCGGAGGGGGTGTCGCTCAGCGACTACACCTCGCGCTACACCGAGGCCTTCCTCGAGGACAGCCGGACGCTCCGGATCGACCCGCCCGACGTCATGCCCCGGGCGACCGACCACATCCCCGAAATGGTGGCCCTGATCCGCAGCCTGGAGGAGAAGGGGTTCACCTACCGCAAGGATGGCTCGATCTATTTCGACATCGCCCGGTTCGAGGGGTACGGGAAGCTGAGCAAGGCCGATTTCAGCGGGGCCCAGGCGGGGGCGCGGGTCGACAGCGACAAGTACGACAAGGCCAACGCCCGCGACTTCGTCCTCTGGAAGGCGAAGAAGGAGGGGGAGGACTTCTGGGAGACCGAGCTCGGCCCCGGCCGGCCCGGCTGGCACATCGAGTGCTCGGCCATGAGCATGAAGTACCTGGGGGAAACGTTCGACATCCACTGCGGCGGGATCGACCTGGTCTTCCCCCACCACGAAAACGAGATCGCCCAGAGCGAATGCGCCACCGGCCGCCCCTTCGCCCGCTACTGGGTCCACCCGGAGTTCCTGATCGTGGAGGGGGAGAAGATGTCCAAGTCGCTGGGCAACTTCTTCACCCTGCGCGACCTGACCGGGCAGGGGTACGCCCCCGAGGCGATCCGCTACCTGCTCCTTTCGGTCCACTACCGCAAGCAGCTCAATTTCACCATGGACGGGCTGCGCCAGGCCTCCGCGTCGATCGCGCGGCTCGAGGATTTCCTCCTGCGGGCGCGGGAAAAGGCGTCGGAGGACGCCCCCACCCCCGAATTCGAAGCCGAGGCCGCCGCCGCCCGCGGAAAGTTCCGGGAGGCGATGGACAGCGACATCAACACCTCCGCCGCGCTCGGCGCCCTCTTCGACTTCGTGCGCGCGGCCAACCAGCGGGACGCCCGCGGGGCCCTGACGGGCGGGGACGCCCGGCTGGCCGTCGCCTTCCTCGAGGAGATCGACGGCGTCCTTGGCATCCTGCGCGGCCGGCCGGAGCTCCTGGACGAGGAGATCGCCCGGCGGATCGAGGCGAGGCAGGAGGCCCGCCGCCGGCGCGATTTCGCCGAAGCCGACCGCATCCGCGACGAGCTCCTGGCCGAGGGGATCCAGCTCGAGGACACCCGCGAAGGGGTCCGCTGGAAGCGGGCCCCGGGCGAAAAGGCGGTGAAATAGGAGGGGGGCGGGCCAAACAATCCCCCCATGACGGCGCCTCACCTGCTCCTGGGCCGGCGCGGGGAACGGCTCGCCTGCCGCTTCCTCGTGCGCGCGGGCTACGACGTCCTCGCCCGCCGCTACCGCGCCCGCTCGGGCGAACTCGACCTGGTCGCCTTCGAGGGGGATACCCTCGTGTTCGTGGAGGTGAAGACGCGCGCGTCGAGGCGTTACGGCGAGCCGTGGGAGTACGTCGACTGGGAAAAGCGCCAGGCCCTGCGCCGCGCGGCCGAGGACTTCATCGCCCGCTTCGACCTCGGCCGGTACGACTACCGCTTCGACATCGTCTCGGTCGTCGGCCGCGAGGTCCAGCTCTACCGGGATGCCTTTTAGGATCCCCCTTGCAGATTTTTTGCATCTCGGGGCTGAAATTCCGTCGATTTATGCTAGAATTTTCTCCTGCCGCAAGAGGGCGGGAATAACTCAGTGGTAGAGTGCAACCTTGCCAAGGTTGAAGTCGCGGGTTCAAATCCCGTTTCCCGCTCCAAAAAACTCTATTTCCACTCTAATCATACGTTTACGATCCAGATGGAAAGCCTCGATCCTGGCGTTGTTGATTCGCGGCGGCGCAAGGATTACGCTTGAGGCATAACCCTGCGGGAGGGAATCGATGGGCCCCGTAAACCTGAAGGAAGCGCGCGCGCGATTGAGTGACCTTGTCCGCGCGGTCGAAAACGGTGAATCGGTGCTGATCACCCGGAGGGGCAGGATCGTCGCCCGCCTCGTCCCGCCGGCTGCATCCCCCGAACATCAAAAAGCCCCGGACCTCGCCCCCTTTCGTGAAGCCCTGGAAATCCGGGAGGATGAAAAGAGTCTCTCGCGCATAGTCATCGAAAACCGCCGCCAAGGCAGATATTGATGGCCTACATCGACACCAGCGTTCTGGTTGCCTACTACTACCCCGAAGCCCTCAGTTCCGCGGCCCAGCTTGAAATCCGGGCAGCTTCGCCACCTGCAAAAAGCATGCTCTGCGAATTGGAATTCATCTCGGCCCTGGCGCTGAAAACCCGCACCGGGGAGCTTCCCGCAGAATCCGCCCAGGTCATCCTGTCGGTATTCCGCCGGCATCGCACGGACGGGATTTACCGAATCCTTCCCATCGAGGATCGGGAATATTCCACAGCATGCAAATGGCTCTCCATGTTCAAAACCACCCTGAGAGCTCCGGACGCGTTGCACCTCGCCGCTGCATTCTCCAACGGCCTCACCCTCATCACGGCGGACAAGGCGCTATCCCAGGCGGCTGACCTGTTCCATATAAGCCACCGGCTCCTTGGTTGAACACAACCTGGAACTTCATGGCGACGAGTTCCGCAACGTAAAACCGTGCTCCCGTGCCTTCTCGGCGACCCACCATCCGATCACGGCCCCCGCGAACGGAAGGAAGAAGTCGGTCACGTCCGGGTAGCGGCCGGCGATGAACCCCTGCCCGAGTTCGATCGCGACCAGGGCGACCAGGAGCACGCTCCAGAACAGGAGGCCCCGTGCCCGGCCGAACCGGATGCGGGAGGCCAGGAAGCCCAGGGGCATGAAGACCAGGAGCGCGTGGAAGACGTTGCTCAGGGCGCTGACGAAGTAGGCCGACTGGTACTGCCGGAAGGGGAGGAGGGCCGGGCGGAGATACGATTCGCGCAGGGTGAAGGGGCTCAGAGCGTCGACGGCATGGGCCGCGAGGAGGAAGAGGGCGTAGAGGACGAAGAGCCTGCCGGGCCGGGGGGAGAGGGTGTACCAGGCGCGGGCGGCCACCCCGATGGCGGCCCCGATCCAGGAAAAAGCGAGGGTGAGAAGGCTCGCCACCCGGGAAGCCACGATCAACTGGCTCATCTCGGTGACCGCGGCCCAGAGGGCCACCAGGAAAAGGGAGAGGGCGCAGGCCGCGCGCACCCGGAGCTTCTGGAGAAGCCCGGCTGCCAGAAAGCCCATCAGGGCGAACTGCGAGGCCAGGATGAGTTCGTCGCCGAGCACCAGGCGCGGGTGGAGGAGTTGACGGAAAATCGCCCGCACGTTCCACCACACGACACCCACGTCGAGGGTGAAGTTGAACGGCTCCAGCGCGTAGACCCAGCTGTAGAGCATCAGCATCAGGAGGGGGAGGGCGCCGGGGACCCGGGCGATTTCCCTGAAGACCGGGCTATGGATCAGCCGGGGCCAGAGGGGCGCCAGCCGGAGACAGAGGAAGAAGCCGGCCGCGGTCCCGAGGGTGTTGAAGACCAGGTCGTTGACCGAACTCACCCGGTTGGGGGTCACGAGCTGCAGAACTTCTACCAGCAGGCTTAAACCAAAACCGGTCGCGAGGGTGGGAGCCAACCGCCGCCCGAGGCAACGGGCCCCCAGGATTCCGATGGGAAGGAACAGGAGGACGTTCTGGACCATGTCGGGGACCGACGCGATCCGTCCGCGGTGGAGATCCCAGAAGGGGAGCCACCGGACGGCCTCCAGGTTGCGAAAGACCCCCTGGAGCGAGTCCACGACATGAAACGGGATCAGGGTGCCGTAGATCACGAATCCGATATAGGCGGCGAACAGGTACTTCCACTTTCCCATGCGTCCCCCGAAAGAAGGCACTGTACACCGATTGGGGAATGGAGGCGAGAAGAATGCCGCGGCGCGCGGCGGGAGAGCCGGCTACGACCCGCGTTTGACCATGACGGTCTTGACCGTTTCGAGCACGATCAGGATGTCGAGGATCCAGGACATGTTCTTGATGTAGAACAGGTCGTACTGCAGCTTTTCGATCGTGTGCTCCAGGGTGTTCGCGTAGCCGTAGTTGATCTGCGCCCACCCGGTGATCCCGGGCTTGACCACGTGGCGCAGGGGGTAATAGGGGATCTCTTCCGACAGCTGGTCGACGAACACGGGACGCTCCGGCCGCGGGCCGACCAGGCTCATGTCCCCCCGCAGCACGTTGTAGAACTGCGGCAGCTCGTCGATCCGCGTCCGCCGGAGGATGCGGCCCACCCGGGTGACCCGGTCGTCCCCCTCCCGCGCCCATACGGGGCCGGTGTCCTTTTCGGCGTCCTCGCGCATCGATCGGAACTTGTACAGGATGAACCCCCGCCCGTCCTGCCCCACCCGTTCCTGCCGGTAGAAGACGGGGCCCCTGGATTCGAGCTTGATGGCGATCATCACCAGGACCAGGAGCGGCGAGAGCGCGAGGAGGAGGAAAAAGGAAAAGAGGATCGAAAAGATCCGCTTCTTGGCCAGCATGCTCTTGGAAACGCCGAAGCCGCTGTTGAAGACCAGCCAGCTGGGCTTGAGGTTCTCGATGGGGATCTTGCCCGCCACCCGCTCGTAAAAGGTCGTGGCGTCCTCGATGGCGATCCCGCGGGTCTTGAAATCGAGCAGCTCCTTGATCGGGAGCTTCCCCCGGCGGTCCTGCAGCCCGACCACGATCCGGTCCACCCGGTGGCCGCCGACCAGCTTGGCCAGGTCCTGGTAGACGCCGATGACGCTCGGGTTCACGATCGACACCCCGACCAGGCCGGGATCGTCGTCCACGAAGCCCACCACCTTGATGCCGAGCTCGGGGTGGCGCAGGATCTCGCGCACCGCCTCGCGCGCGAGGTTGCCCGTCCCCAGCACCAGGAGGTTGGTGCGCGGGGTCCGCACCCGCATGTAGAGCCGGAGCATGGTGTGCCAGAGGACGAGGAAGGCGGAGCAGAGGAGCATGCCGTAAACCAGCCCCACCCGGCTAAGGTCGCCGTGCGGCACGGCGTAGAAGAGCACGGCCAGGATGCACCAGGCGATGATGAGGGACTGGAACAGGCGAAGGACGAAGGCCCGGGAAAGGCGCGAACCCTGGAAGCCGTAAACGTCGTTGAGGTGCATCACCAGCTGGAAGATGACGGCGATCAGGAACGCCTTGACCAGGAGGCTTGCCGGGGGGAGGACCGAATCGGGGACCCGGCCGAAGCGGATGAGGTGTCCCAGGAGGATCCAGCCCATCAGGAGCAGGGTCTCCGTGAAAACGATTCCAAACTTCCTCAACGCCAGGTAACGCCACATAGTATTTCCGCTCTTACCGTTGGAACAACCGTCAATGGACTGATCGGCCAGAAGCCCGAAAGGGTTCAATGAAAACTATGAAATGCCTTGCGCCTCCTTCCAGTATTCTCCCTGCGGATTTTTGGGTTTTTCCGGATCTTCATAATCACTCCGGCCGGTGGTGAGGTTTGATCATTATAAGAGCCGCCTCCCGTCGCCGTCAATAAGATTTATCAAGACGGGGGGCATTCAGGAAATGAGCGAAAGCCCCCGGCAGACATCAGTGACGGTCGAGAACCGGAATTCGCCCAGCAGCCGGTCCACCTTCTTCTGCATCCCGGCGAGGCTCGTGTAATGCCGGAAACGGGAGCGGAGCGGGGCCCGGATCCTTGGCTGGTCGGGGTCCAGCTCCCACGGGTGGAGGTAGACCATGGCCGGCCTCCGTTCGACCCCGTTCACCCGCCGGATGGCCCAGCGCGTCACCCCGAGCGGGAAGAGGCGCAGGTACCCGCCCCCGGCGGCCGGCAGGTTCGTACCCGCCATCCGCACGGTGGTGGGGGGAAACTCCACGATCCCGTTCCTGACGTGGGGAAAGCGCTCGGCGTCCGGGATGCCGTACAGGTCGTGGCGCACCGGAAAGATGGAGGAGTCGATGCGGAAACCCTCTTCGGCCAGCACGTCCAGGGCCCACAGCGTCGGGCGGGTGATCGAAAAGCTGGGAGCCCGGTAGCACTCGACCGGCGCCTGCGCCTGGTCCGCCAGGCAGAGGCGCGCGCGGCGGACATCCTCGCGGAACTCGCGTCGGTCCTGCCGGTGGATGCGCTGGTGCGCGTGGCCGTGACAGCCGATCTCGTGCCCGGCCGCGCCGATCCGCCGCACCAGGCACGGATGGCGCTCGGCCACCCAGCCGAGGACGTAGAACGTCGCCCTCGTCCGGTGCCGCTCGAGCATCTCCAGGATCCGCTCGATGTTCCGTTCGACGCGGCAGGCGTAGCTGCCCCAGTCGGAAGGGGAGACGCAGGAAGCGAAGGCCTCCACGTGGAAATAGTCCTCCACGTCCACGCTGAAGGCGTTGAGCATGCGAGCGTCCTCCGGTTTCGCCGCTCCGGCCCGGACCGCGGCGGGAACGGGCGATTTCGCGTCACGAACTCTCAGGACTTAACCTTACGGTAATAGTACTGGTAATAATACTTCGACGACGTCAGGTGTTTCTGCCGGTTGAAGATGACGCCGCAGATCCGCTCCTTCCCGATCCGGCCGGCCGCGTCCTCCACCAGCCGCGCCGAAGTGGAATTGGCCCTCACCACCAGCACCACGGCGTCGCACAGCGGCGCCAGGAGCACGGTGTCGGAAAGAGACAGCACCGGCGGCGAATCGACGATGACCCAGTCGAAATCGGAGGCCGCCGCCTTCAGGGTCTGTTCCAGGATGGGGGAACTGAGCAGTTCCGAGGGGTTGGGCGGGAGCGGGCCCGACGACAGGAAGGAAAATTGCGGGTTGGTGCAGGTCAGGACCGCGTCCCGGAACGACACGTTCCCCTGCAGGACCTCGGAAAGGCCGACGGAGGAAGCGGAACCGTTGAGGCCGAAACTGATCCCC
The DNA here is from genome assembly GCA_012729555.1 of Acidobacteriota bacterium. Taxonomy (NCBI): domain Bacteria; kingdom Pseudomonadati; phylum Acidobacteriota; species Acidobacteriota bacterium. The sequence goes on along the minus strand of JAAYCX010000052.1, from coordinate 726 downwards.
GAGCGCGGCTTGCGCATGTCGGCGTCGATCAGGAGGACGCGTTTGCCCGGCTCCTGGGCCAGCACCCCGACGAGGCCCGAGGCGGTGAAGGTCTTCCCCTCCTCCGGCACCGTGCTGGTGACCAGGATGGTCTTGATCCCCCTCTGTTTCTGCATCAGCCCGAGGCGCGACCGGAGGAGCCGGAACTGCTCCCCGATCAGGGTCAGGGGGTCCATGACGGTCTTGACCTGGGGGGCGGCGTCGGTGAGATCGAAGCGGTCGTCGCGGCAGAGCTCGAGTTCCTGCGGCACCGGCTCCGCCTCCATTGCCGGCGACCAGGAGGCTTCGACCGGCCCCGGCTCCGCGCCGAAATCGGGCTCTTCCACCTCCGGCTCCGGGGGCAGGATCACCTGCTTCCGTTCCTTTTCGGCCTTTTTCAGAAAATCGAATATTTCGCTCATTTAGCGTTCCGCGGCTCCCTGCCGGCCCAGTCAATAATAATTATCATCCGCCGTAATACCCGTTCAAGTCCGCTATCGGCATTCCGCTCCAGACTCTTTCCCCATTTTCAGGCGCTTTTGAGCATCCCGCCGCTCCGGCCCGGCTTCTTCAGCTGCTTGGCGGGCACCTCGGAAATGGTGGCCAGGACCGGGATCTTGAGCAGCGCCGTGACCTCCTCCTCGCTCGCCAGGGTGGTATCGAGCAGTTCCCGCCCGATGGCGGCGCCGACACCCGCGGCGAGGGCGG
>JAAYCX010000051.1 GCA_012729555.1 Acidobacteriota bacterium | reverse complement strand
GCCAATAAATCGTATCTTTTTCATGACCGGCTCCTTTCGTATGTGGCTCTGCACTACGTTGGTTTATCCGATCCGTAGTGTAACCCACGGCCTACGAATTCGGAGTCGGTCGTTCCATTTTGACTAGTGCATCGACATCCCCCCGTCGTGGAGGATGAGCTGGCCCGAAACGCAGCGGCTGTCGTCGGAGGCCAGGTAGACGGCGGTTCCCACGAGGTCCTCCGGGTAGAGGGGTCTGCGGACGCACCGCTGCGGGATCTGCAGCTCGTCCAGGGGGGCGGAGGGGAACCGCTTGTTGCGGTCGAATTCGTCCCCCCCCTCGGAGTGGGTGAAGCCGGGGGCGATGGCGTTCACGTTGATGCCGTATTCCCCCAGTTCGCGCGCCATCCCCCGGGTCAGGGCCATCACCGCCCCCTTGGACGCGATGTAGTGGGGGAGCCCCGGCACCCCCTCGAAGATGGTGCCCGAGGACAGGTTGATGATCCGGCCCCCCTTTTCCTTCATGTAGGGGAAGACGGCCTTGATGCAGTGGAAGGGGCCGAGCGCGTTGGACGCCATCACCTCGTTCCACTCCCCGGTGGTGACCTCCATGAACGGCTTGATGGTCACCAGGACCCCGGCGTTGTTCACCAGGATGTCGATGGCGCCGAAGCGGTCGGCCGCCGCGCGGGCCAGCGCGTCGCAATCGGCCTGGACGGCCACGTCGGTCTTCACGTAGATCCCCCGGCCCCCGGCCTTCTCGACCGCCGCCAGGGTCTCGGGCGCGTCCCGCTTGTCCCCTATGACGATTTCGGCCCCTTCCCGGGCAAATCCGGCGGCGATCGCCGCACCGATCCCCCGGGCTCCCCCCGTAACGATGGCGACCTTGTTTTTCAGTCTCATGAACGTCTCCTCTTCCGATAGTTCAGGGTCCCATCTTTGCCGATGTTTCGCCCGATTTGCAACCGGGGATAATTGGTAGACCAAGGTAGTCCAGATCGTTCACGCTGGACTCCCTCCCGGCCGCGCACGCCCGGTTTTGAAGGTGGATTTTTCCCGCCCGGTTGGGATATTTTGGATAGGCGCAAGCCCGGCGCGGAAAGGGTCCCATGAACCAGACACGCAGGGAATTGATCGGGAGGCTGACGAACCTCATATCCAAGGGGGAGATCGTCAAGGGGGGGAAACTGCCCCCGGAGCGGGAACTGGCGGCGCTCCTCGCCACCAGCCGGCCGCTCTTGCGGGAAGCCCTGATCTCACTGGAGGCGTTGGGGTATCTGGACATCCGGGACCGTCAGGGGATCTATCTGGCCGGGGACGATTCGGGCGAGGCTCTAGAGGCGCTCGGCCAGGCCCAGGTATGGCCGATGGAGATGCTGTCCCAGGTCATGGAGGTACGCCAGATCCTGGACCCGGGAGCCACCGCCCTGGCGGCCATGCGGCGCAACGACCGGGACATGGAGAAGCTCGAGGAATGCCTCGTGATGCTGGAGAGGATCCATGCCGAACAGGGGCCCGAAGAGGCCAGCCTGGGGGCTTACTGGAACACGGTGCTCCACTCCACGATCTTCAAGGCCACGCGCAACACCCTGCTGGCCCGTCTTTATGAAACCCTCCTGGGAATGTCCGAGCGGGGGGTCATCGCCATGAGGTCCAACGCCCTGAATTCCAGTACCCGCCTCGCCAACAGGAAGGTGCTCCGGCAGCACCGCAGCCTCGTGGCCGCGATCCGGGAGAAGGACATGGAGAGGGCGCGGGAAGCGTCCAGGGTGCATCTCAAGGACACCATCGAGACCATGGTGAAGCTGAGCCGGGTGACGCCCGTCTCCAATTTCTTCGCCCAGCGGATGGACCCGGTGCTCAAGTAGCCGCAGCCGAAAGGAGCCGACATGAACGGGAGTGTATCGAGGCATCCGCTTTTCCGCGCGCTGGGGGTCGTCATCCTCGTGGCCGCCCTCTATCTCGGCTGGACCTGGCACTCGAGGAGAAGCGCAAGCCTGCAGCTTCAGGAGCGGCTGCAGGAGCGGTCGCCCGAGGCGCAGAACCAGAAGATCGTGGATGCCTACGGCGGGGATGAACTGACGATCCTGTCCTTTTACGGCGTGCCGGGCGTCGTCCGGCCGGGGGAGAGCGCCGAACTCTGCTACGGGGTGTCCAACGCCGCCGAGGTCCGGATGGAGCCGCCGGTCGAACATGTCTGGCCCTCGCTCGGCCGCTGCGTCAAGGTCGCGCCCGAGCGGGACACGGAATACACCCTCTTCGTCGAAGACGCCGCCGGGCGGAGCAAGACCGCCCGCCTGACCATCAAGGTCCAGCGGGAATAGCGGGATTGCGCGTGCACCCCCGGGCTTCGCGCCCGGCGGCCAGGGTGTACTCCCCGCAGCCGCCCGGGCAGACCCGCGGCCGTCCCGGGCCCCCGCCGGGGCCCGCGATGGAAAATGAAGGGGGTCTGTTCTACCAGGCACCTGCCCGCGAGGTCTCCATGTTGCGGGCCGTTCCGACGGCACGTCCGGAGGGGATATGTTGTGCTTCCTGACGCGGAAGGACGCCATGGCGATCCTTTCGGAACCCTGGAGGGGAAACCCGTGAAGACCCGCCCGAGCCTGCCTGGCATGATGGTGCTCCTGGTCGTGGCGTGCGCCGGCGCCGGGGTGCGCGACTGGCCCGACGAGGAGCGCGAAGGAATCCGGATCAACTACACCGAGGCCAGGGCGGGCGACTATGTCCTGCCCGACCCCCTGGCGCTCCCGGGCGGCGGGAGGGTGACGGACGCCGGGACCTGGATGAAGACGCGGCGCCCCCAGATCGTGCGCCTCTTCGAGGAAAACCAGTTCGGCCGCGCTTTGGGCGACCCCGCCGACGTGCGTTTCGAGCTGTTCGACCGGGGGACCCCCGTTTTCGGCGGGGAAGCCCTGCGCCGGCAGGTCACCCTCCATTTCGGCGGGGGGACCGCGGCCGACCTGCTCCTCTACCTGCCGGCGGGACCGCCGCAGCCCGCCCCGCTGCTGCTGAACATTGGATTCGCCCCCAACAGCCAGACCGTGCGGGACCCGGGGGTCAGGGAAGGGAGGGCGTGGGGGGCCGACGGGAAGCGGGTGCCCGCCGCAGCCCGGTCCCCCTTTCCGGCTACCGATGTGCTCCCCTTCATCCGGCGCGGCTACGGCTTCGCCACGATCTATTACGGGGACATCGAGCCCGATTCCCGCGCGGGGCTCGCGCATGGCGTCCGCGCCCGGTACCTGGCGCCGGGCCGGTCCGCCCCGGCGCCGGACGAGTGGGGCGCCATCGCCGCCTGGGCGTGGGGGCTCTCCCGCGTCATGGACTATCTCGAGACCGACCCGGGCGTCGATGCGCGCCGGGTGGCCCTGACCGGGGTGTCGCGCCTGGGCAAGACCGCGCTCTGGACTGCGGCCGCCGACCCGCGGTTCGCCCTGGTGCTCGCAAGCTGCTCCGGGGAGGGGGGAGCCGCCCTCAGCCGGCGCGACTACGGGGAGACCATCAAGCTGATCACCCTCCCCCAGCGCTACGGGTACCAGTTCTGCGGCAACTACGCGCGCTGGGCGGACGACCCGCGCTCGGCCCCGATGGACGCCCACATGCTCCTGGCGCTGATCGCCCCCCGGCCCGTGCTCCTGCAGACGGGGGACAGCGACAAGTGGTCCGACCCCGTGGGGGAATTTCTGGCCGCCCTGGCCGCCGAGCCGGTCTACCGCCTCTTCGGCAAAAAGGGGCCCGGCGTCGACCGCCTCCCCCCGGCCGGCACCCCCGCCTTCGGCGACCTCGGTTATTACATGCACCGGGGGGGGCACGGCATGCAGGCGGAGGACGGCACCTCGGACTGGGACGTCTTTCTCGATTTCATGGACCGGCACCTGCGCCCCGTGGCCCTTTTCCCCGCCGACGGATCCACGGGCGTCAACCCCGACACCCCCCTGAAGTTGACCTTCGGGAGCGCCCCCGCGGCGGGGCGCTCGGGCACGATCCGCATCTACGACGCGGCCGACGGCCGGCTGGTGGACACGCTCGATCTCGCCATCCCCGCCGGGCCCGAGGCGCCCACCCCGTCCCCCGGGGCCGACTACACCCCGGTCCCCTACCCGTACGCTCCCGGGCGCCCCACCAACCGGGACACCCGGCCGGGGACCCCCTCGGGGGGGGCGGAGCCGGCCCCGGGCGCCTACCAGCTGACCATCATCGGGGGCTTCACCGACGGTTTCCATTTCCGCCCGGTGACGGTCCGCGGCAACACGGCCACCCTCCACCCGCACCACGATCTCCTCGAATACGGCCGGACCTATTACGTGGAGATCGACCCGGGGGTGCTCGTCGTCGGAGACGGGGCGTTTCGGGGGATTTCGGGCCGGGACGGCTGGCGCTTCATGACAAGGAGCGCACCCCCGTCGCTCGCGTCGGGGAGTTTGACCGTCAGCGCCGACGGCGCCGGTGACTTCACCACCGTCCAGGGCGCCGTCGATTTCATTCCCGACTCTCACCCCGGGCGCGTCACCGTCTTCATCCGCAAGGGGCGGTACGAGGAGATCGTCTACTTCCGCAACAAGAACGACATCACCCTGCTGGGCGAGGACCGGGACGGGGTCGTCGTCGCTTACGAGAACAGCGAAGTCTTCAACCCCCACCCCCCGAACCTCAAAACCAACGAGGTGGCGGGGACCTTCCCGTCGCGGCGGGCGGTCTTCGCGGCCGATCACTGCCGGGGGATCCACCTGGCCAACCTGACCATCGAGAACACCGCCTACGGGCAGGCGGAGGGGTTGCTGCTCAACGGCGCCGAGTTCGTCGTCCGCAACGTGACCGTAGTCGGTTCGGGGGACGCGCTGCAGGTGAACGGTTCCGCCTATTTCGCCGACAGCCGCATCGTCGGGGACGGGGACACGATCCTGGGGCGCGGCCCGGCGTTTTTCACGAACTGCGAACTGAATTCCTACGGGCACTACATGTGGGTGCGCAACCCGCGGGAAAACCACGGCAACGTTTTCGTGAACTGCCTTTTCAAAACCCGCGGCGACGGGCGGACGGTCCTGGCCCGCAACCCCCGGAACGGCGGTAAAACGTATCCTTACAGCGAGGCGGTGCTGATCGACTGCCGGCTCTCCGGCATCGATCCCGCGGGGTGGGGCGACATCGGCGGGGAAGTTGCGGACATCCGCTACTGGGAATACAACAGCCGGAACGCCGGGGACGGCTCCCCGGTCGACACGAGCCGGCGCCATCCCGCCTCCCGGCGGCTGATATTGCCGCGCGACGCCGCAACGATCGCAGAGTACCGGAACCCCGCTTTCGTCCTCGGGGAGTGGATCCTCCGGGAACTCCCGGGGCCGGAAGCGCCTACTCGATCCGGAGCCCCTTCACGTTTTCGATGACGTCGGGGAGGGCGACGCCGCCGAGGCTGCAGCCGATGACGCGGATGTCCTCGAGCGGGGTATGGGCGTACCCGCGCAGGTAGAGGGCGTACCGGCTCTTCCGACTGGTGACGTTTCTCATCTCGATGTGGCGCACCCGGGGAGGGAACCGGCCGGCGTCCCCCTCCTCGTAGAAGAGGTCGATCCGGAGCACCGCGTCGCTGACCTGCCCCACGGTCACGTCGCGCATGTAGACGTGTTCGATGAAGCCGCCGCGCACCGAATTGGTCTTCAGGCGCAGCGCCCGCTCCAGGTTCGGGCTGTCCATCGAACACCCCTCCGCGTAGACGCCGCGCACCCCGCCCGAGGCCTCGCTCCCGATGGTCACCCCCCCGTGGCCGTCCTTCATGCGGCAGCGGCGCACGACGATGTTCTCGGAAGGGACGGCGACGCGGCGGCCGTCGCGGTTGCGCCCCGATTTCACGGCGATGCAGTCGTCCCCGGTGTCGAAGTGACACTCCTCGATGAGGACATCGCGGCTCGACTCGGGGTTGCAGCCGTCGTTGTTCGGGCCGTGGCTCACCATGGATACGCCCCGCACGGTCACGTTGGTGCAGAGGACGGGGTGGATCTGCCACATCGGCGCGCGGCGCACCGTCACCCCCTCCAGCAGGACATTGCGGCAGCGGTAGAACTGGAGGAAGCCGGGGCGCAGGAAGCCCCCTTCTCCGAAGACGCGGCGCGCGACCGGGACGTCCTCATCCCCCATCCGGAACAGTTCGCGGCGGGCGGGCGCCTGGTGGGGCGCCCCCGCGCGGGCGCCGAAGAGGGGGCTGCCGCACCAGGGCCACCAGTGTTCGTGGTCCGCCTGCCCGTCCAGGACGCCGGGGCCGGTGACGGCGATGTTTTCCTGGCCGAGGGCGTATACCAGGGGGGAATAGTTCATGCACTCCACCCCTTCCCAGCGGGTAGGAACCACGGGGAGGTAGCGGCGCGGGTCGGTGTCGAAGCGGAGGTGCGCGTCCGCGGCCAGGTGGAGGTCGACGCCGCTTCTGAGATGGATCGGGCCCGTCAGGAAGGCGCCCGCCGGGACGAGGACGCGTCCGCCCCCGGCCCCGTGGCAGGCGGCGACGGCCCGGGCGATGGCGTCGGTGCAATCGGTGCGGCCGTCGTCCCGGGCGCCGTAGCCGGTGATGGTGAAATCACGGTCGGGGAAGAGCGGGGGGCGGATGCGGGAAAGGGTGCCGGGGACGGACTCCCACCCCGCGGGGGCCTCATCCCGTGCCCGAGAGAGGGCGGGGAGTGCGAGGGCGAGCCCGGATGAGAGGAGAAATTCCCTGCGATCGATGGGGGTTCCGGGTTTCATGGGGGCGGCGTCCTCCCAGGCCGGGCGAACAATATTTGAATCCCGGCCGGCTGCATGCGTGATAGAATACGCGCTTCCGGAAGCCGGCTTCAACTATTTTGCCGTAGCGCGCGCTTTTGTCCAGACAGACCGAAGGGAGACACGATGAGCATGCAACGCCCCGGTACCCTGTGGATTGCGGCCCTGGCCGCCGTTCTGGCCGTTCCCGGCCTGCTCGGCGCTGCCGAGACCTGCGACCGGCAGTGCCTGGTCGACGTGATGAAACAGTACCTCTCCGCCCTGGTCGCTCACGATCCCGGGAAGGTGCCGTTCGACAAGGAGGTCAAGTTCACCGAGAACACGGCGGACATCCCGGTCGGGTACGGGTTGTGGGTCACGGCCTCGGGCGGGCCCGAAGAGTTCCAGGTCTACGCCGCCGACCCGGTCGCGCAGCAGGTGGCGGCCCTGGTCATGATGAAGGAGAACGGCAGGGAGGACGTCCTCCTCGGGGTCCGGCTGGCCCTGCGCCGGGGAAAGGTCTCGGAAGCCGAGCATCATGTCGTCCGGCAGGACCAGCTCCACTCCATGCAGAACCTCCGGAAGCCGCGCCCCGGCCTGGTCGAGGACCTGGCGCCCGAGGAGCGGACCCCACGGGCGCGGATGCTCGACATCGGGCTCGCCTACTACGACGCGCTCACGGGGGAGGACGGCACGCTGGCTCCCTTCGCCCGGGAGTGCGAGCGGCGCGAGAACGGGGCCACCTCGGTAGGGGGGAAACGGGAAGCGGCCAAGCCCGCGGCCGACGCCCCGCAGTTCCCCCCCCCGGGGGCGGCCGACCCCGAGATGATGAAGCTGGCCCGGGCGCTGGCGGCCGTGCCCAACACGTGCGAGGAGCAGATCACGGCCGGGGTGTGGGCCTACATCTCCGAGATCCGCAACCGGCGGTTGCTCGTCATCGACGAACAGAAAGGGCTGGCCGTCGGTTTTTCCAACCTCTACCACGACAGCAAGCTCAAGACGATGGAGCTCAAGGGGGTCCCCGGGGTGACGAGCGTCCCCGCCTACCAGGGGACCTTCAACATGCCCGCCATTCACATTTTCAAGATCCGGAAGGGGAAGATCTACGACATCGAGGCCACCGGCCTCGTCCTTCCATACGGAACCCGAACGGGTTGGGAATAGCCCGGGAGGGTCTCAAGGACAACCGTTTGAGCCACTGGAGGACACCATGAAGGGAACACTGACCGGATGGACCGGCGCCGCCCTGGCCGCCTGCCTGCTTCTGACCCTCTCCTGCACCCCCGCCGACACCGCGGGGACGAAAGCGGCCGGCAGTTACGCCGAGGACCGCGCCCAGATCGAGGACCTGCAGGCCCGTTACCTGTTCGCGCTCGACTCGTCCGACCTGGACACCTACGTCTCCACCTTCACCGAGGACGGGGTGCTCGACATCATCGCCTACCAGGCCAAGGGGCGCGCCGAGATCCGCAAGAAGATCGAAGAGGCCCAGAACGTGTTCGATCCCACGGCGGAGGCTGTCCAGGGCTCCTACCCCCCGACGGGGCGGCACAACATCACCAACATCGTGATCAAGGTCGACGGCGACCGGGCGGTGGGGAAGGCCTACTGGTTCCATTACGGGAACAACAACCCGGAGCGGAAGGCACAGATCGATTCCTACGGGCACTACGAGGACGAGATGGTCAAGGTGGACGGCCAGTGGCTCTTCAGCAAACGCGTCATCTACAACGAGCAGGTGGCCGACTGGATCTCCCCGGGCGGCAACCCGAAGGCCTGGTAACCTGGAACCGCCGGCCGGAACGCGCCGGTTCTTTACTTCGGGCGCGCGGGGGGGTACCTTTTCCCCCGGTGGAGCGGCGGATGCGGCATGAATTCTGAAACGACCAATCTCATGGGAGGGACCGCCCGCCGGTTCCTCCCCGTTGCGGCACTTCTGGGCCTTCTTCTCGTCGCCCCGGGCTGCGGCCCGAGGGTGTCCCGGGTCGAGCACGCGGCGGTCTTTCATCCCGGGCTGCAGGCAAAAACGGCGGCCGTTCTCCCCGAGCGGCCGCTGACGGCGCTGGAGTGTGTGCGGATCGCGCTCGACAACAACCTGGACCTCCGGGTCGCGGAGATCGGGCGGCGGCTGGCCACGCTCGACCGGAAGGCCGCTTTCGGCTTGTTCCTCCCCCAGATCGAGTTCCGTTTCGGCTACTCCGGGACGGACAACCCGCAGCTGCGGCGGACCGGGGGGGGGGTGGTCCAGCTGTCCGACCAGCGGATCCACCAGACGGAGATCGAGGTGCAGCAGGCGGTGTTCCTCCCCCAGGCGTGGCTCCTGTACGACATCCGCGGGCGGGGGGAGGAGATCAGCTCCCTGCTGCGCGACCGGGCCCGCCAGATGATTTCGCTGCAGGTGGCGACGCTCTACTTCGCCGTCCTCACCCTCGGGGACGCGGAGAAATATCTCGGCGTGACCATCGAGAACGTCGAGGCGCTGCTCCGGGAGACCCGGGCGTTCGAACGGGAGGGGCTGGCCCTCCCCTCCCAGCGCCAGGAGGTGGAGACGCTCCTGCTCGAGAGCACCATCGCGCGCGACAACGTCCGGCGCCTGCTCGCCGAGACCCGGGCGGAACTCATGGTCGCCATGGGGCTCGACCCCTTCGGGAAGATCGAGCTCGTGCGCCAGGCCCCGTTCCTCCCCTTCGAGCGGCGGTCGCTCGAGGAGGACGCCCTGGAAGCACTCACCCGCCGCCTGGAACTCCACGTCGACGACCGCACCCTCGAGATCCGGAAGCGGGAGGTGCAGACCGCGCTGGCCGCCTTCCTCCCGCGCGTGGCGGGCCTGGGGAGCTTCACCCACAGCAGCGATTCGTTTCTCGTGTATTCCAACGTCTGGACCTACGGCGTCGGCGCCGTCCTCTCCGCCTTCGACGGTTTCCGGAACCTGTTCGGGTACCGGGCCGCGCGGGAGCGGGAGAAGGAGGCGTTCGTCAGGCGCGAGCAGCGGTGCATGGCGATCCTGCTCGAAGTGCTCCGGGCGCGCCACCGCGTGGACCAGGCCGCCGATTACGCGGCCGTGGCATCGAAGAACCTGGAAACGGCCGAGGAGCGCCTGCGGGAGTCCCGGGCGCTGTGGGACGAGGGGATGATTCAGTTTTCCGAGCTGCTGGACGCGGTGACGGAAAAGGAACGCGCCGGCTTCATCCGGTCGATGGCCGGTTTCCAGCGGCAGGTGGCGCTGGCCACGCTCGGCGACGTGCTGGGCCGAACCCCAAAGGAACCGTGATATGAAACAGGGAAAGGGTTACGCTTCGATCGCCGCGCTCGTGCTGGCGCTCCTCCTCCCCGCTTGCCGGGGGGGCGGGGAAAAGCCGCCGGCGCCGGCGGGGACGAAAAGCGTCCGGGTGGAAACCGTGCGGCAGAGGACGTTTCTCTCGGTCCTCTCGCCGTCGGGCGATGTCCAGGTCAAGCGGGAGGCGCTCGTTTCCGCCCGCATCCCGGGGACCCTGGACGCCATCTTCGTCGACGAGGGGGACCGGGTGACGGCGGGGGAGACGCGCCTGTTCCAGACCGACGCCCTGAAACTGGGGAAGGCGGTGGAGGCGGCGCGGCAGGAACTGGCCGTCGCGGAATACGGCGTGCTCGAGCGGCAGGCCAACCAGGAGCAGGTCGAGGCGGACTACGACAAGGTCAAACTGGACTACGAGCGCTTCCGGCGGTTGTACGAGCAGGACAAGGCGGTGACGGCCAGCGCCTTCGAGGCGAGGGAGTCGCACTTTTTGCAGATGGAGGCGGCGAAAAAGCACGCCGGGATAGCCGTGGACCTGGCCCGGAAGAGGATGGAGCAGGCCCGGACGAACCTGGCGATCACCGAAAAGGACCTCCGGGACTCCCTGGTCACGGCCCCGATCGGAGGGGTGGTCACGCGGCGGCTCCTCGAGCCGGGGGAGATGGCGGGGGCGGGGACCCCCGTGCTCCGGATCGAGGACCTCTCCACGGTGGAGGTGTCGGCCTTTCTCCCCGAGGAAGCCTTCGCGCGCGTCACCCCGGGGAAGACCCGGGTGGACGTGCACGTGGGGGACACCGTGCTGCGCAACCGGGCCGTTTCCTACAAGAGTCCGACCGTCAGTTCCGACCTGCGGACCTTTGAAATCCGCTGCCTGATCCAGGACCCCCCGGCCGGGATCGTGCCCGGGAGGATCGCACGGATGGAGGTGCTCCTCGAGAAACGGGAGGGGCCGGGGGTCCCGAGGGAGGCGCTCACGGCCCGGACCGACGGGCGGGTGGTCTTCGTCCGCGACGGCGACCGGGCCCGCCTGGTGGAGGTCTCCACGGGGCTCGAGACGGACGGTTGGGTGGAAATCACCGGCGGGGATCTGGCGCCCGGCGCCGAGGTGGTCACGGCGGGGAACGACCTGCTGCGGGACGGCGACCCGGTCACGGTCGTCGGGAAGGATCGCTGATGTTTCTTTCCGCCGCTTCGGTCAAAAGGCCCGTGGCGATGGGCTCCCTGATCATCGCGCTGGCGCTGCTGGGCCTCAATTCGGCCCGGAAGCTGGGGCTGGAGCTGATGCCCAGGGTCGACATCCCCTACATCACCGTGGTCACGGTCTACCCCGGGGCGACGCCGGAGGAGATCGAGACCGACGTGGCCAAGCGGATCGAGGACGCCGTGGTCAGCGTCGACGGGCTGAAGCACGTGACCTCCTCCTCGATGGAGAACATGTGCCAGACGCTGCTCGAATTCCACCTCGGGGTGGACGTCGACATCGCCGCCACCGACGTCCGGGAAAAGCTCGACATGATCCGGGCCGACCTGCCCGAGGATGTCGAGGACCCCATCATCCAGAAGTACGACCTCAACGCCGCCCCGGTCGTGGACCTGGCGCTGGCGGGCGACGCCCCCATCGACGAGATCTTCGACTACGCCGACAACACCCTTCGCGACCGGATCACGATGATCCCGGGGGTGGCCGACGTGCAGCTCGTCGGGGGCGCCCGGCGGGAGGTCCAGGTCCGGATCGACCGCGGGCGCCTCGGTGCGCGCGGGCTGTCGACGATGGACGTCGTCCGGGCGATCCGGCAGGGGGTGCGGACCATCCCCTCGGGCAACCTGCGGGACGGCGGCTCGGAGTTCGCGGTCAAGTTCGACGCCGACTACGACGACATCGGGGAGCTGGAGAAGCTCGAGATCGCCGGCTCGGGCGGGCAGCGCACCCGGATCGGGGATGTCGGCACGGTGCTCATGGCCACCGAGGAGATGCGGCAGGAGGCGGCGGTCGACGGCCGGCCGGCGGTGGCCCTGAGGGTGATCAAGCGGTCGGACGCGAACGCGGTCCGGGTGGTGGGCGCCGTCAGGGAGGCGATGGACGACATCGGGGCCGTCCTGCCGGGGGGGATGCAGCTGGTCTGGGTGGCCGACGACGGCCGCTTCATCGAGGCGATGAACCGGAGCGCCTGGGTCGACGTGCTGCAGGGGATCCTCCTGACCGCCCTGATCCTCCTCCTCTTTCTCCACAACCTCCGCTCCCTCCTGGTGGTGGCGATCACGATGCCGCTGACCATCGTCATCGGCCTCTTCTTCATGGAGCTGGCCGGGTTGACGCTGAACGCCTCCACCCTGATCGCCGTGGGGCTTTCGGTGGGGATCCTGGTCACCAACTCCATCGTGGTCCTCGAGGCGATCGTGAAGCGTTTCGACCGGTCGGGCGACCCGCGGGAAGCGGCCCGGGCAGGCACGTCGGAGGCGACGGTCGCCGTGCTCGCGAGCATCGCCACCAACGTGGTCGTCCTCTTCCCCCTGGCGATGATGGATTCGATGATCGGACTTTTCATCCGGGCGCTGGCTTTGACCATGCTGATCATGACGGCGGTGTCGCTCCTGGTCTCCTTCACCCTGACGCCGATGCTCTGCTCCCTGCTGCTCAAGCCGCCCCGGGAGGGGGGGCGCTCCCCGCTCGCCGCCCTGGAGCGGGGGTGGAACCGCGGCTTCTCGGCCGTTACCCGCGCCTTGCGGGGGCTGCTCGAGTACAACGAGCGGCACCGCTGGGCCGCCGTCCTGGTCCTCGCCCTGGTGGGCGTCCTCTTCGCCCTTTCGCTGCTGGCCGCCGGCCGGATGGGGACGAACATGATGACCGACTCCGACCAGGGGAAGCTGTTCGTCAAGCTGGAATACCCCACCGGCAACGCCCTGTCGCGCACGGCCGAGCGGGTGCGGGAGGCCGAGGCGCGCCTGCGGGACCTGCCGGAGCTCCGGCACATGCTGAGCACCGTCGGGAAGGTGGAGGGGATGGTGGGGCAGACGTCCGAGGGGGTCCACCTCGCCCAGATCCTCCTCAAGTTCTCCGAACGGGACGAGCGCGAGCGGACGCTCGAGGGGATCATCGCCGAGGTCCGCGCCCGGCTCGCCGACTATCCGGGGGCGATCGTCACCGTGAACGTCCCGGTGATCATCGGGGGGCAGGGGAGCGACCTGGAACTGGAGATCACCGGGGAGGAGTACGGCACCCTCGACCGGCTGGCTTTGGCCGCCGGCGAACTCGTGGCCCCGATCCCGGGTGTCACCGACATCGACCACTCCGTGCGGGAGGGGAAGCCGGAGCTGCGGATCGTGCCGAAGCGGGAGGTGCTCTCCGACCTCGCCTACCCGGTGCTCGAGGTGGGGATGAACCTGAGGGCCAACCTCGAGGGGATCGCCGCGGGCACCTTCAAGCGGAACGCGCGCAACTACGACATCGTGGTCAAGTTCGCGGAGCAGACCGGGAGGGCACAGGTCGACGCCTTTCTCCTCCCCGGCGCCCCCGGCCGGCCGGTGCTGCTCGGCACCGTGGCCTCGGTCGAGGAGGGGGCGGCCCCCATCCTCCTGACCCGCAAGGACAAGGAGCGCATGTCGAAGGTCTACGCCAACCTCGCTCCGGAGCTGCCTCTCGGCAGCGCCGTGGAGCAGGTGAGCGCCCGGCTCGACGCCGAGGGGGATTTCCCCCCGCGGTACGGCTACCGGTTCGGCGGGGTCTACGAGGTCATGAGCGAGGGGCTCGAGGGGCTCGGCGAGGCCGGCGTCCTGTCGATCATCCTCATCGTGCTCATGCTGGCCGCCATCCTGGAATCGTTCCGCCAGCCGGTGCTGATCCTGGTCACCGTCCCGCTCGCGCTGATCGGCACCGTCTGGGGCCTCGTCTGGACCGGGGGAAGCCTCGGCGTCTTCGAGATCATGGCCTTCGTCATGGTGATGGGGATCGTGGTCAACAACGCCATCCTGATCGTCGACCAGTTCAACGTCCACATCCGGGAGGGGGTCCCGCGCCACCGGGCGATGATCGAGGCGACGTGCGAGCGCTTCCGCCCCGTCGCCATGATCACGATCGCCGCGGTGCTCGGGATGCTCCCCCTGGCCTTCGGCCGGGGGATCGGCGCCGAAATGAGAAACGGCGCCGGCATCGCGATGCTCGGGGGGATCCTCAGCTCGGGCATCCTCACCCTCGTGGCGCTCCCCATCCTGTACGACCTGTTCACCTCCAAGAAAAACGGGGACGGGCCACGATAAATAACCACGATGTAATGATTTAAATCCTATCTCACCGACGAGGTCCATCCGATGCAGATGCTGATCACCCTGCTCTGGCTGCTGGTTTTCTGCGGAGCGGTCGCCGGGCTGCTGGTCGAGCCCACCGCGGGCTGGTTCAAGGCGGCCACCGCCCTCCACCCCTACCTCATGGGTTTCGCAAAGTTCGTACTGCTCGGGACGATGGGCGAACTGCTCGGGGCCCGCATCGCCACCGGACGGTGGCGCCTCGGGGGGGTCCGGCTGGGGCAGCGGGCCCTGGTCTGGGGCGCCATCGGGGTGATGCTGGCCCTCGTCATCCCCCTCTTTTCGACCGGCGTCGACGCGCTGCTGGGGCGCGGGATGCTCCCGGGCGCCGGGCTGGCGCTGGCCCCCGCGCTCTGGAAGTCGGTCCTGATGAACCTCATCTTCGGTTTCGAGATGATGGTGTTCCACCGCTTCACCGACACCCTGATCGGGCGCGGCAGGCTCTTCTCGGCGTGGCCGGCGGTCGAGGTCTTCCGGTCGATCGACTGGCGCAACATGCTGCGCGTCGTCGGCCTGGCGGTCCTCTGGTTCTGGATTCCGGCGCACACCGTCACCTTCCTCCTCCCGGAGATCTACCGCGTGGCGGCCGCCGCGCTGCTGGGGATCGCGCTCGGCCTCATCATGGGGTTCGCCTCGAAGAAGGCGAAGGCGCAGCGGGACTGAACTGCAGCCACCCGGTCCAGGCCGCCCGGAGCGGGAGCGGATTTTTTGGCATTCGGGCGTATTCTGGTACATCATTGAAATATGTACATTGAGGCACCCCATGCCGCTGCATGACCTGACCGATTTTCTGAGGCTTTCCGCCTCCCTGAACATGCAGCTGACGGCCCAGGGAGTGGGGCGGGAAAACATCGTCCGCATCATCACCAACCGCGCGCCCCTGGAGCGGGCTTCGGAGCGCGAGGCGCTGCTGCACGTGCTCGAGTACCTGGACCACGCCTACGGCACCCAGCGGCGGCGGGTCGGTCCCCCGGCGATCCTCCACCCGCTCCGCGCGACGGCGCTGCTCGGCCAGGCGGCCGACCGGCCCCACCTGCTCGACATGCTCACCGAGCTGCTCCACGACAAATACGAGGACCTCACCGTCGAGGCCCTGGGCCCGGAGAGGTTCGTCGAGGCCGAGGCCAAGTTCCGGAACCTGCTGAAGGACATCGACCCCACCGACGAATGGTATCTCATGGAGCGGCTCCAGCACCTGGCGATCAGGGAGGGGGAGTCCTACTACGGGTACATCGGCCGGCTGCTCGACCGGACGGCGCAGACGCCCGAACTGGTGCGGGTCAAGCTGGCCGACCGCCTCGACAACACCCTCGACATGCATATCGACGTGGACGACCTCCTCAAGGACACGGACTTCTTCCGGGTGGTCTTCCGGGTGCTGTTCCCCCCTTCCGGGGAAGGGTACCGGCCCGGGATCGAACACCCGGTCAAATCCCCTCTGGACGGGGCCCAGCGCCTTTACCAGCTCTTCAAGAACGCCATCCTCCTTTCCCTGATCCGGGAGAAGGACGCGGCCCGGGGTGACGGGGCCACGGGCCGCCTCTTCGAGGCCCTCGCCCTGGCCGGCATGGACGAGGCCCAGCGGATCGCCCTGCACATCATGGCCTACCACGAGACCGACCTCGACCGGCAGCGCTCCATCCTGATGGAGGTGCAGGGATATGCCCAGGAAGGGGGGCTGACCCAGATCACCTCCCCGGGCGGGAGGCACCTGCTCGACGGTTTCTGCATGAACCAGTTCAACCATCCCGATTCCGGCGCCCGCGACCGGCACCTCGAGGAACTCTACCGGGACAAGGGCCTCATGCTCCAGGCGGCGATGGGGTTCGTCGTCATCTTCATGAACTTCGCCCACACCCCCGATTACTGGATCCGCGGCATCAGCGATCACGGCATCACGGCGGCGGGCTGAGACGGCCCCTACGCGCCGAACATGTAGCGGAAGGCCAGGAAGAGGACGATGGAAATGAGCATCGTCGCCGGCAGGGTGATGAACCAGGACGAGAAGATGTTGCGCACGATGCGGAAATCGAGCGCCGAGATGCCGCGAGCGAACCCGATCCCGATAACGGCGCCGACGAGCGTGTGCGTCGTCGAGATGGGGATGCCGAGGTTCGAGCAGACGAGGACGGTGGTGGCCGTCCCGAATTCGGCCGCGAACCCGCGCGACGGGGTCAGCTCGGTGATCTTCCTGCCGATGGTCTCGATCACCTTGTAGCCGTAGGTCGCCAGCCCGATCACGATGCCGATCCCCCCCATGCCGAGGATCCAGACCGGCACCTCCGTTTTCGCCGCCACGTTGTGGCTCCCGAGGATCGAGACGATGGCGGCGTAGGGGCCGACGGCGTTGGCGACGTCGTTCGACCCGTGGGCGAAGGCGACGTAGCACGCCGTCATGATCTGCAGGTACTTGAAGATGTACTCGATGAAATTGAAGCGGCTGAGCAGTTCGGGGCTCCTCCGTTCCGTGATCCGGACGATGGCGATGCGCACGGCCAGGGCCGCCGCCAGCCCGACCGCAAGAGCCAGCAGACCGGCGAACCAGAATGGAATCGGGAGGCGCACGCTGGCGAGCCCCTCGTGAAAGAGGGCGATCCCGATGACGGCGACGACGGCGAACACCAGGATGGGGACATGGAAACGCAATGCCCTGAACGGGTTGGCGGCGTTGATGATCTTGCGGTTCAGAAAGGTGAAGAGGGCGAACGCCATGATGCCGCCGCTCAGGGGGGAGACGAGCCAGCTCAGGACGATCTTCACCATCGTGCCCCACTGGATCGACGCCCACCCCCCCGCCACGATCCCGAAACCGGTGACGGCCCCTACGATCGCGTGGGTGGTGGATACCGGGAGGCCGTATCTGGAGGCGATGTTGAGCCAGACGGCGGCCGACAGCAGCGCCGCGAGCATGCCGTAGACCAGCATCATCGGGTCGGCCGCGAAGAGTCCGGTGTCCACCATGCCGCGCCGGATCGTGTCGGTGACGCGCGAGCCGATGAAGAGGGCCCCGGAGAACTCGAAGACGGCCGCCACGATGACGGCGCCCTTCAGGGTCAGCGCCTTCGAGCCGACCGAGGTGCCCATGGCGTTGGCCACGTCGTTGGCTCCGATGTTCCAGGCCATGTAGACGCAGAAGACGGTGGCGATGACGAGGATGAGGAGTGAGAGAGGGTCCATGCTGTTCCTTTGCGCGGGTGCGGGGCTTACGCCTTGAAAAAGGTGCGGAGGCGCTTGGTCATCTTTTCGGCCGAATTGGCGATGTTGCCGATCACCTTGAAGATCTCGAACCAGAGCATGACGTCCACGGGGGAGAGCCGGTCCTCCAGCTGGAACAGGTGCTGCGCGAGCCGGTACTGCTTCTTGTCGGCCTCCCACTCCAGGGCGCTGACCGCGTCGATCATCCCGAGGATCTTTTCGGCCTCGTGGCCGCCGAAGGAGGATTCGATCATCCTGTCGAATTCCCGGGTGATGTCGACGCAGAGGTAGGCGGCCTCCAGGCATTTGTCGAGGTATTCGAAGAGCCCGTCCCTGAACGCGTCCGGGATCCGGGTCGTGCGGACGGTGACGAGGACGGCGAGGTCCTCGCACATGTCGGCGATCCCGTCCTGGGCCGAGAGCACCGCCAGCAGGTCGCTCCGGTCCACCGGCAGGAAAATGCTCTTGGACAGGTTGTCGCGCAGGTTCACCTTGATCAGGTCGACCTCGTGCTCGATCCTCATGATCCTGCGGGCGGCCTCGTTCTCCGCCCCCTTCCCCTCGGCCACCGCCTCCATCATGGGGCGGACCTCGTCGAGGCAGAGCTTGACCTTCTCCATGTGCTCCTTGAGCAGGGGGAAGGGGGACTGGCCGAACAACTGGGAAATGGTGGAGGGTTTCATCTCGATGTCCTTTCGCGCGCGGCTGCAGCGCCGGGGGGTTCGAACCCGGCCCCGGCCGCACAGGAACCATTATCGCAATCCGGCATAATCGGTTATGATAGCATGACTCAAATCGATAGATCTCCCGTAAATCCGGGGCGGCCCAAAGGAGGCAGGCTGATGAACATACCCATGCATCGATTCAAATACACGAAGCTGACGAAGGACCAGGTGGGGCGGAAGCTCGAGGCCGCCGATTCCGGTCCGGTTTGCGTATCGGAATTCTCGGACGCCCTGTCGGGCAAGTCCCTGAAAATAGTGACCGACGGCGGCCCTGTCCTGGAATACGCCTTCAGGGACAAAAAGCGGCTCGAGCTGTCCGAAAACGGCGGGAAGAAGATCCGCGCGGGGTATGGGGGGCTGACGCTCGGGCAGGTGGTTTTCTTCTCCCACATGATCCCGGGGGCCCAGAAGGGGTACAACGTCTTCGTGGACCGGGAGACGCACCTGGTCACGGTGTTCGAGGTCTGGCTCTCGAGCGGCCGGAAGGAGAAGACCTTGGGGCAAAAGGAAATCACGGTCGACGACCGCGAGGTGCAGCGGCAGATCTATTTCGGCTACGTCGACGCCCCGGGCCGGAAGGCGCCCGAGGCGCGCCACCACCTGACCAACCGGATCGAGGGGAAGGGGATGTACTGGAAACAGGACACGGGAATCGAGACCCTCGAATTCTACGCTTCGGTGGCCAGCTCGAATTTCGCGGACCTGACGCGCCACAACGACGACCTCGCCTACTGCAGCCCCTCGGACTACGTGCTGGTCAACGACAACATGTTCATCTACGACCGGACGGAGTGCGAGTTTTCGGGCATCTTCACCCTCTTCGTCGCCGACCTCTTCACGGAGACCCAGGCGGGGGTGCGGCTCGGCCTGAACGAGAAGGACGAGCTGGAATACTACATGTTCCGGGGGACGGGCAAGGTGGTCGGGGAACTCACCCGGCTGGAGCCGTTCGACGAGCACGGCAAGAAACCGATGGTCGTCCAGTCCGCCTCCGACCCGCAGTCCCCGGGGAAGGGGCAGCGGCTGGTCTACCGCCCGGTGCGCGACTTCCAGTACATGTCCGACGAGGAGGTGCACCAGGCGGCGCAGAAGAGCACCAAGGCCTTCGGCGGCGGGATGGAGGCGGTCCAGGCGATGGCGGGGAACAACATGCCCTTCAGCGACATCCTGGTCGGCAGGGAGTTCACCCTCCGCTACGACAGCGGGGGGCCGGTGCGCCATTACCAGGTCGGGGAGAAGTACCGGCTCAAGTACCGCGAGGACGGGGAGACCGCCTGGCACGAGGTGGACTACCGCGCTTACGAGGCCGACGACCGGCTGGCCTGGTTCAGCCACCTCCTGGTCGACAGCAAGCCGCGCGCGAGCGTGCAGGTGGCCCTCGACCTGATCAACGGGCTGACCACCTGCATCCATTCGCAGATGGGGACGGAGTACTACGGCAACGAGACCTCCTACTACGCCCTTTTCGGCGTGGCCGAGATGAAGGGGGTGAACGCGCCGCGGTACCTGCGCCACACCTTCACCGACGAACTGGTGGGGCACGCCTTCTCCTGGTCCTACAGCGACCAGATGACGTCGATGCACCTGTATACCACCCCGCACTCCCATTCCTGGACCATCTTCACCGAAAACCAGACGATGGGGGCCCAGTGGTGCGCCCCCTGCATCTACGTCAAGGTACGCGACGGGGTCTACCTCATGGCCGTCAACGAGGAGGCGTGCAACGGCTCCCAGATGATCGTCCTGATCAACACCCGGATCACCCACGACTGCGGCTTCGGATTTTCGGGGGGCGCGGGGGGGGTGAACCTCAGCCTGACCGGGGCGATCGGCCGCCACATCGGCTGCTACGACGTCAGGGACTACTTCCCACCGAAGGTCAGGGGAAAAAAGGCCTGACGGGGCCCCCGACATCGGGCGAAAAGGACGCATATTTTCGCCCGATGTCGCGGGATCTGCAGGAAATCCTCGATGGCTCCGGCAGGGGCTGTTCCGGGCGGACACAAACCGTAGCGAGCCCAGGGCGCCATGGGAGCGAAGCGCTAGGCTCTGAGGTATCCTCCCGCCTTCCGGATCCACGCCGTGGGACGGGCCACCTCGTCGAGGGCCCGGATCCTCGAGCCCTTGCGCCGCTCCACGATCCGGCGCACGGTGACCTCCCCCAGCCCCGGGACCCGCAGCAGGTCGCGCGCGGGAGCGCGGTTGATGTCCAGCGGGAAGAACTCCGGGTGCCTCCGCGCCCACTCCTCCTTCGGGTCGAGTTCCAGCGGGAGGTTGCCGGAGGGGTCGAAGCCGATCTCCGCGGCGGCGAACCCGTACCGCCGCATCAGGAAATCGACCTGGTAGAGGCGGTGTTCCCGGGCCAGGGCGTCCCGGCCGGTCCGTGCGCCCTCCCCCGCCGGCGCGGAGTCCCCCGGCCCCTTCTGGTAGGCGCTGAAGTAGACGCGCTGGAGCCGGAGCCGGTCGTAGAGCCCCCCCATGTAGCGCACGATCTCGGCGTCGGTCTCCTCCGCCGCCCCCACCACGAACTGGGTGGTCTGCTTCACCCGCTCGTAGCGCGCGCCGGGGGCCGTCAGGCGGCTGACCAGCTTGATCGGCTCCACGATGTCGTGCAGGAAGTCCTTGCGCCGGGAGAGGCGGGCGAGGTGGCGCGCCCCGGGGGTCTCGATGTTGAGCGAGACCGCGGTCGAGAGGGAAACCGCCTCCTCGACGGCGGCGGCGCTGGCGCCCGGGATGATCTTGAGGTGGATGTAGCCCCTGAAGCCGTGCCGGGTGCGCAGGATGCGGGCGACGCGGATCAGCTGCTCCATGGCGGCGTCGGGCGTTCCCGGCACCCCCGAGGTGAGAAAGAGGCCGAACACCCTGCCGCGCGTGTAGTAATCGAGGAAGGCCCGGACGGTCTCCTCCCCGGTGAGGGCGCAGCGGCGCACGTCCTGGTCCGCCCGCAGCGGGCAGTAGAGGCAGTCGTTGGCGCAGACGTTCGAGACCAGGGTCTTGAACAGGACGCTCGTGCCCCCGCCGGCGAGGGTCACGGGATAGATCCAGCCGTCCCCGGACCCTCGCCGCCGGCGGTCGTCCTTGCCGGTGCCGCAGGCGCACGCCAGGTCGTACTGGGCGTCCGCGCTCAGGATCTCGAGCTTCTGCCGGGTGTCCGGGCTGCTGACGAGGCCGATCATTTCACTCCCGTGTGCCCTCGTAGGCGCCGCGCCCCCCGTCCGCGCCTTCCTCCCCGCCCCGGGGTGCGGGCGCGCCGGGACGCCACCGATCGACGGAGACGGTGGCGACATGGTCGAAATCGGAAATCTTCCACAACGGGCTCGTCTCCCCCCCCACGACCAGGAGGTTCACCTTGTCCGGCCGGTGGTAGGGGGCGATGGGGGCGTCCTCCGGCAGCCGCTTCCAGTCGGCGTAGGGCTTCACCCCGGCCAGGGCCAGCGGCGTCACCAGCATGTCGATGATGTCGTTGCCCCAGAAGCGGCCCGCGGGAAGGGTCACGTTTTCGGAAATCCAGCGGCTCGCGTCGGCCTTGCTTGCGAACCCCTCGTTCTCCCGGAGGTGGCGCGCCGTGAGCGGGTCCAGGATCAGGGTGGCGGCGGAATAGAGGGCGGGGAGCGCCTGCATCTGGATCCGGACCTCCTCCCCCCAGGAGCGCCGGGCCGCGGCCCCCATGCTGTTGATCAGGTTCCACCCCCGGAAGAGGCTGACGACGCTCTCGCCGGCGCCGTGCCCCTTCGTGACGTGAAACGGCTCCCAGACGCTCCGCTCCTCGTTTTCGGCCATGCAGAGGTTGTTGTAGGAATAGTTGTTCCCCTGGGAGGTCCAGAAGGTGCGGCGGGGCCGGGCGTATCCCCACAGGATGCTCATCAGGGTCCAGGCGCGCCCGATGACGGCGTTGGCCCGGCTGTAGGGTCCCAGGGCCCCCATCCCTGAATTCATCCCGATCTCGCCCCGGATCGGGCCGTTGACCAGGAGCGCGCTGGCGAAGGGGAGGGTCGAGGGCTGGATCGCCGGCTGCCCCGCCGAGGCGACGGCCAGCAGCACCGGGAGGTGCTCCGGCCCCGCCCCGGCCATCACCGCGGCGACGGCGACCGCCTCGACCGAGACCCTCAGGGTTTCCTGCGTGTCGACGAGCAGCGCCTTCCCCGCCAGCTTGTCGGGCCTCTGGCCGGTGCCGGCGAGCATGCGCGCCACCCGCTCCTCGGTCGGCAGCACGACGGGGAGCCCGTCGCTCCACCCGCGCTCGGTGAACAGGCGCTCGAGGTTTTCCTCCGTGTCCGGCTCGAGCAGGCGCCGGTGCTCCGGGACGGGGCGCACGACGGCGTGGTTGCGGCTCTCCTCTTCGGAATAGGGGCGGGTGAGGGCCTCGAGGATCTCCGCGATCACCGGACGCCCGGTGGCCGGGTCGTTCCCCTCGATGTAGCGGGCGAGGACCGCGGGGGGCATCGAGACCACGGGGTGGGGCGTGAAGACGAAGCGCAGGGGGACCCCGTGAAACTCGCGGTCTTCCCGCTCCATGCGTTCAAAGGCGATGGTCGAAACCGGCGCGGTGGGGATCCCGTATTTCAGCTCGAGGGTGCGGCAACATCCGGCGACCGCCGTGACGCAGCCGGGTCAACCCGCGACCCCGAAGACGACGGCGTCCCCCTTTTCCTTGATCTCCTTCCACAGGTCGCGGGTGTCGTCCCGGAAGATGAAGCCCGTCTTGCGCTTCACCACGGTCCGGACCGTCGGCATGTGCCGGGCGAACCACGCCTGCAGCTGCTCCATGAAGCGATCGCTCCCCCCGAAGCCCTGGTTGACGAGGTACACCGTTTTGCCGTCGAGGCTTTCGGGGCGCGCCGCCATCTCCCAGCGGGGAACGCCCGCCCCCGAACCTTCGGTCACCGGGACCAGGGGGCCTTCCGGGTTCAGCACCACCATCCGTTTCCGTGTCGTCATCGTACGTTTCTCCCTGTCAGCCGATCGCGTCGGCCCCTTTCCTGTCCTTTTCGAGCCCCTCGCGCCGCCCCTGCTCGAACGCCAGGCGCTCGGCCGGGACCTCCCCCGCGGGGACGGCCGCGAGCGTCCGGTCGAACATCTCCCTCAGTTCGTCCCGGAATTCGGGGTGGCTGAAGATGTAGAGGTCGTTGGCGCGGATTCCGGCCAGGACCTTTTCCCCCACCTCCTCCGGGTCCATCCCGAACCGGTGGATTTCGGGGAGCCGGTCCATGAAGCGGCGGTTGCGCTCGGTGTTTTCGGGCGAGGGGAGCGCATCGGGCCGCATCTTTTCGCTTTCGTAGATCGCGCTGTTGATCAGCCCGGGGCAGAAGACCGAGACGCCGATGTTGTGGTGGTAGAGGCTCAGCCGGAGCGCCTCGCTCAGGCCGCGCACGGCGAACTTGGCGGCCGTGTACGCCCCCGCCAGCGGGCTCGGCAGGAAGGCGGCCATCGAGGCGGTGTTGACGATGTGGCCCCCTTCGCCGTGCCGCCGGATGCGGGGGACGAAGGTCTGGACGCCGTTGACCACCCCGCCGAAATCGACCCCCATGACCCAGTCCCAGTCGTTGTAGGTGCACTCCTCGATCGGGACGAAGAGGTTGATCCCGGCGTTGTTGCACACGATGTGCACCCGGCCGAACACCCGTTCGGTCTCGTCGGCCGCGCGCGCCATCGCCTCGCGGTCGGCCACGTCGAGCAGGATCGGGTGCACTTCCGCCCCCCGCTCGAACCCGGCCATGGCGCGGTCGAGGCTGTCCCGGCGGATGTCGGCGATCGCGACCCGGATCCCGTTTTTCAGAAACACCCGGGCCATCCCCAGGCCGGCGCCGCTCGCCCCGCCGGTGATGAAGGCCACCTTCCCTTCCACGTTCTTCATGCGCGCCCCTTCCTTTCGAGGATCTCCCGGTATATGGGATTGGAGGTCAGAAAGGCGAATTCCTTCGCCCGTGCGCCGTCGACCGGCTCGTCCGGGAAGGAGGCGAGCATGGCCTCCATTTTTTCCGCGACCCCTTCCCGGAATTCCCGGTGGGTGAAGATGTACAGATCGTTGCGCCGGATGCCGTCGAGCACCCTCCGGCCGCACTCCCCGGGGCTCATCTCGCTCCGGAAGGCGGGGCGGTTCTCGATCCGGCGCTCCATTTCGGCGTAGCCGCTCTCCTTCCGGTACTTTTCCGGCCGGAGACGCCCGGTCCGGCTGATCCGGGTGGCCACCGGCCCGGGGCAGAAGGCGGATATTCCGATCTTGTCCGGGGCCAGTTCCCCCCGCAGCGCCTCGCACAGGGCCACGACCGCCCCCTTGGCCGTCGAGTAGATGGCGGTGCCCGGCAGCGGGAGCACCCCCGACATGGAGGAGGTGGCGACGATGTGCCCCCCCTCGCCGTGGCGCAGGATGCGGGGGAGGAAAACCTGGAGGGCGTTGACGACGCCGCCGACCATCACTCCCAGGGCCCAGTCCCAGTCGCCGTATTTCGCGTCCCCGACCGGGCCGAGGATGCCGACGCCGGCGTTGGCAGAGAGCACGTGAATTTTGCCGAACACCCCCTCCGCCTCGTCGGCCGCCTGCTCGAAAGCCGCGCGGTCGGTCACGTCGAGGAGCAGCCCGTGCACGCTCTCTCCGCGCCCCCGCTGCCGGAAGCCCCGGAGGGCCTCCCCGAGGTAGTCCTCCTGCATGTCGGCGATCACCACCTTCATGCCGGCGTCGACCATCGCTTCGGCGATCCCGAGCCCGATCCCGCTGGCGCCCCCCGTGACGAAGGCCCCCTTCCCCTCAATGTCCAGCATGTCCCCCTCCGTTTCCTTCCTTCGATTTTACACCGGTTCGGACGGCGCCCGGTCCAAAATCGGGCCCGGCCCCGGGGCCGGAGCGCCCTTTACGCCCTCCCCCCCGATGGGTAATATGGAAAGGTTTGCGGGGAGGTCCGGATGCGTGAGAGTGAGTGGATATACGCGAAGGCCGGGAGCGGAGGGCTGGCGGAAGCGGTCGACGCCCTGGGGGAGTGGCTCGAGAATTCCGACCGGGTCCTCGTCGGCGCGGGGGCCGGGCTTTCGGCCGCCGCCGGGCTCAGCTACCTCGACGAGGACCTCTTCCGGCGGTTTCAGCCCGAGATGGCGGCCCGGGGCTACCACTACCCCTACCAGCTGTTCGAGCGGGAGAAGGAAGGGTGGCCCGAGGCGAGGGAGTGGGCCTACCTCGTCCGGCATATCCATTTCGTGCGCCACGTCTTCCCCCCGGCCGAACTCTACCGGAAACTCCTCGCGCTCCTTGCGGGGCGGGATTTTTTCGTCGTCACCTCCAACTGCGACCGGCAGCTTTTGCGCACCGGCTTCCCCATGGAGCGGGTGTTCGAGGCCCAGGGGAGCTACGACCGGCTCCGCTGCACGGCCGGCTGCACGCGGGAGACCTGGGCCGTCGAGCCCGTCATCGACCGGCTCCTCCCGCTCATCGACCCGGAGACCTTCACGATTTCCGATGAGAGCGCCATCCCCCGCTGCCCCTCGTGCGGGGCGTCGCTCGCGACGGCGTTCCGCTCCTTCGATGGGTACCGGGAGGAGCGGGGGCGCTACGAGGAGTGGATCGAGGGGACCGCGGGCGGACGCCTCTGCATCCTCGAACTTGGGGTGGGGTTCAACACCCCGGGGGTCATCCGCTGGCCCTTCGAGCGGTTGGCGCACCTGCACGGGCGGGCCCACCTCTTCCGCGTCAACCGGGAGTACCGGGAGTGGCCCGGCCACGGGGGCTTCGCCATGGTCCCGGCCGAACTCGCGGGGCGGGCGACCCCGATGCCGTGGGACGCCGGCGAGGTGATCGAACGGCTGCACGTCCGGTTCGCGAAGGCGGAAGGCGCACCGGCGGGCGCGCCGGCGGGCGTGGCGGCCGGGGAGGGGGCATGACCCAGGAGGAGAGGCTGCGGACCCTGATCGAGGCGCTGCTGGCGGAAGACGACCGGTACCGCGGCGTGGCGGTTCCGCAGGGAGGGGAGGAACGGTGGCGGCTGCTCCGCTCCCTCATGAACGTCCGCCCCGCCCGCCCGGCTGGCGAGGAATTCCTCCGGGTGCAGGACGAGTACCTGCAGGCGGAGACGGCCCGGCGGGGGGTGGTCGACGCCGACGCCCTGCCGGCGACGGCCGACCCGCGCCTGGTCCTGTGGCGGGGGGACATCACCACGCTGCGGATAGACGCCATCGTCAACGCCGCCAACAGCCGGATGGAAGGGTGCTGGGAGCCGTGCCACGACTGCATCGACAACTGCATCCACACCTGGGCCGGGGTGCAGTTGCGGCTGCGGTGCCACGAGATCATGGAGCGGCAGGGGCACCCGGAACCGACCGGGCGGGCCGAGATCACCCCCGGCTACAACCTCCCGGCGCGATACGTGCTCCACACGGTGGGGCCCATCATCCACGCGCGGGTGTCGGAGCGCGACCGGGAGCTGCTCGCTTCCTGCTACTCCCGCTGTCTTAGGCTGGCCGAAGAGAACGGCTGCCGCGCCGTTGCCTTCTGCGCGATCTCCACCGGGGTCTTCCGCTTCCCGCGGGAGGAGGCCGCCGGGATCGCCGTGCGCACGGTCCGGGAGACCCTCGACCGGGGGTGCGGGGTCGCCCGGGTGGTCTTCGACGTGTTCACGGCCGGCGACGAGGCGGTCTACCGCCGGTTGCTGCAGTAGCAGCGGCGGCCCGTCCCCGCTGGAAAAGGCGCGCGCCGCTCGATAGCCGGTGGAAAATCGCCCCGGCCGGATTATGATGGGGGGAGGCATTCAACCAAGGAGGGGGCCATGGTCAGGGAATACCGGATGTACATCGACGGGGCGTGGAGCGAGGCGGCCGACGGCGAGTTCTACGAGGACTTCAATCCCTTCACCGGGGAGGTTTTCGCCCGCGTGGCCTCGGGCAAGCGGGCCGACGCCGCCCGCGCGGTGGCCGCCGCCGCGGCCGCGTTCCCGGCCTGGTCCCGCACCCTCCCCTCCGAGCGCCGGCGCCTCTTCCTCAAGGCCGGCGATATCCTGGAGCAGAAGAGGGACGAAGTCGTGGCCATTCTCGCGGAGGAGACGGGCTGCGCCTCCGGTTTTGCCATGTTCCAGGCGGGCTTCACCCCCGGGTTGCTGCGGGAGGCCGCTTCCCAGGTGCACCAGTCCGCCGGGGAAATCCTCCCCTCCGACCTCCCCGGCGCCTTTCACATGACCCTGCGCCAGCCGGTGGGGGTGGTGGCCGGCATCGGGCCCTGGAACGCGCCGCTGATCCTGTCGCTGCGCTCGATCTGCATGCCCATCGCGTACGGCAACACGGCGGTGCTCAAGCCCTCGACCGAGTCCTCGGCCGCCGGCGGCGTCCTGATCGCCGAGGTGTTCCACCAGGCCGGCTTTCCCAAAGGGGTCCTGAACGTCGTCACCAACGGTCCCGGCCGGAGCGGCGAAATCGGGGACGAGTTCATCGAGAACCCGATCGTGCGCCGCATCTCCATGACCGGTTCCTCCTCCGTCGGGCGCCAGCTGGCCGAGAAGGCGGGGCGCCACCTCAAGCGCGTGGCCCTGGAACTGGGGGGGCAGAACCCCATGATCATCCTCGCCGACGCCGACATCGATCACGCCGTGCGCGCCGCCACCTTCGGCGCCTTCCTCCACCAGGGGCAGATCTGCATGTCCACGCGCCGCATCCTGATCGAGCGCCCGGTGGCCGCCCGCTTCACCGAGCAGTTCGTCAAGCGGGTGTCGGGCCTCAAGGTGGGGAACCCCCGCGACCCGGAAACCGTCATCGGGCCGATCATCAACCGGGGCCAGCTCGAGGACATCCAGAAGAGCGTGGCGGGCGCCGTCAGGGACGGCGCGCGGATCCTGTGCGGAGGCAGGGCCGAGGGCCCCTGCTACCTCCCGACCGTGGTCGCGGGAGCCCGGCCCGGCACCCCCTTCAGCTGCGAGGAGACCTTCGGCCCGGTGGTGTCCATCATCGAGGTGGACGACGTCGAGCAGGCGATCGCCGTGGCGAACGAAACCCGCTACGGGCTCTCCGCCTCGGTGATCACGCGCGATTTCAACCGGGGGCTGGCCATCGCCGAGCGGATCGAATCGGGGATCGTGCACATCAACGACCAGACCGTGCACGACGAGCCGCAGGTCCCCTTCGGGGGGATCAAGGACAGCGGCTGGGGCCGGTTCGGCGGCCGCGCGGGCCTGGAGGAATTCACCGAGCTGCGCTGGATCAGCATGCAGCGCTCCCCGCGCCAGTATCCTTTCTAGTACTACCGTGTCATAAACAGTTGGATTTTGCGAACCTGGTAATATTGTACATTATCTGCGATGATTGATAACAAAACAGATAATTTCCTTTTTTTACACCCAATCGATGATTCGGATGAATCCTGTGAACGGACATGCGCAGAATTGCGTATCTACTCAGGTAAAATGAAACCCTCGGAAGTGACCGAGATAATGGGAATTAAACCAACGGAAGAGGTAATTGCTGGGGAGAAGCATTATGGCATTATGACGGGACGTGTTCGGATTGACAAAGTTAACTGTTGGTTTTTGTCTTCCGAAACATTTGTCATATCGAAAGATCTGAGACGCCACCTGGATTGGATATATGAAAGATTGGAACCACGTACTGAAGCCATAAAATTGCTTCAGGCAGAAAGAGGGGTCGAAATGCTTGTACATTGCATCTGGTGGTCTCAATTCGGAGGAGGCGGTCCGACGCTTTGGCCAAAGCAAATGCGTAATCTAGCCGATCTGAATCTCGAGTGTACTTTCGACTTTCAATATTACGGTGATGAAGAGTAAGCGTGCATTGATCCCCGACAGAGCGACATATTTTCTGTAAGTTCACTCTTCTTGCATGACTGGGCCACTGTTTTTCATGCGCAAGTAGGTAAGCGTGCAATGATCCCCTCATTCCCAAGGGCCTGGTGAATGCCTATGATACCCCCGAACAACGGGAGGAATCATGGCACTCAAAACAGGACAAACCAGTTGGGAAATTCTGTGCAATGATTAAGCGGAGACAACGCGGAGAGAGGAACGAATCGGAGATCGTGCACATCAACGACCAGACCGTGCACGACGAGCCGAAGATCCCCTTCGGGGGGATCAAGGGCAGCGGCTGGGGTCGGTTCGGCGTCCGGGCGGGCCTGGAGAAATTCACCGAACTGCGTTGGATCAGTATGCAGCGCCCCCCTGCGCCAGTATCATTTCTGGCAGGTTGGTGAGCCAATATGGGGGGGTGCCCACTAGAAAGCAGGAAGAACAGAAGCTTTTTCCTATGAATCAACAATTGATTAGAGATGATGAAATCAGGAAGCTAAACAAGCTCTAGGCTAGATAATGGGACATTGACAAAGCTAGGGTGCGTCGGGATTTTGGGGTCAACATCAGATGAACAAGCGTAAAATTCTTCGATTCCTAATTTCATGTTGCCTGTCGATGTGCATTGTTTTTGCGATGAGTACCAGCTTTCGGTTTGTGTCATCACAGGACGATTTAACAGCATTTGACAAGATAATGGATTGTTTATATATACCAGCCATTGGCTTTCTCGACCTTCTTTTGGGAGAGGGTTCCCACTTCGACCGCATCAAGATCTATTGGGGAGTGTCATTTCCATTTTACGCCGCTGCACTATGGAGTCTTCTCTATTTGTTGG
This sequence comes from Acidobacteriota bacterium, assembly GCA_012729555.1. Taxonomy (NCBI): domain Bacteria; kingdom Pseudomonadati; phylum Acidobacteriota; species Acidobacteriota bacterium. Next base: position 58,017 of record JAAYCX010000051.1, on the reverse strand, counting down.
AATGGATATTTGTACGAAATAGAAGATGCGATGGGAAGCATTAGCCGGTATATGTGAAATTCCGATAGATCCCCCACGCGACCCCCGGCCATCTATTGCCCGCTTGCAGGTATTGCGGCTCCAGCCGCGAATTCCCCCAGAATCCGGGTTCCCGTACCATTAAACCACCGGAACTCTTGCGCGTCCAGAGGGCGTGAATCCAAGCAGCACAAATCGGATTTCGAATAGGGATATTGGGAAACTCACAAATTCTGTTAGCGAACACCCAAAAGCCGCCACGGCCGAACGCTTGAAAACCAAAAGCTGAAGTTGATCTACACGGCCACGCACCCGGCACGACCTGAACGAAAGCTTGTCGAGGAGCCGGAAAAGAAATGGGGTCGTGTTACAATGCCCAAGGGAGAGCGACACGGTGAAACTGCCGAATGGAGAACGGGCTGTCGTTGATGGAAAGAAGCTGCAGGATTACTGCCTGAATCCCGAGCATCGTCGTGGGTGCCACAAGGCTCGGGTCTTCAAGTCATCACTGGGGATCACGCTTGAACATGTCCAGGATCTTCAGCGTGCGCTGCGGGCGGCGGCAGTAAACAATGATGCAATGCCGGAAGAGCACGATGAGTATGGTAGACGGTATGTGGTAGACTTCAGCATAACCGGGCCATCGGGACAGGCGGTGGTCCGAAGCAGTTGGATCGTTCGCCGGGGAGAGGATTTTCCCCGATTGACGAGTTGCTATGTATTGTAGAGGAAGATGAAATGAGCGAAAGCATCAAGCTTCTTGATGTTGTGGCATTGACGGACGAGCTGCCTGCCCGGAAACTTCGCCGTGGACAAGTGGGAACGGTTGTCGAGCTGCTGGGGCAGGATGTGTTTGAGGTGGAGTTTGCGGATAATGACGGCCGCGCCTATGCCAGTCTGGCGCTGAAAGAAGACCAGCTGTTGGTTCTGCATTACAAGCCGAGAGAAGCAGCCTGACGTCAGGCCTCGCCGGAAAAAGACAAAAGCCCCCCGGCTACGGGTCGCTCCCCCCTGCGGTGACGAAATCTGGGGACGTCCCGGCTCTGCCGGTCTCCTGAACGACACGGGCCGGGACCGGTCTCAGCGGTAGATCTCACGACGGTGCCCGATCCGGTACACGCGCACCACCGATGATGCATCGTCAATTGTATAGAGAATGCGGTAATCTCCCATTCTGACGCGATAGCCTGTTGTCCCCACCAGTTTTTTGCCTCCCGGCGGACGCGGATTCCTCTGCAGATCGTCCGGGACATCAGCGATCTGTTCGCGCACGTGCATCGGCAAATCGCGGTATTCACGGCGCGCATGGGTTTCCAGCTCGAGCTTATATGGCAATTTTGCCCCTTGTCAGGCGATCCTCACGCTTGATGTCTTCCCACGCATGGAAGCCTGTGGCTTCCCTGATGGCATGCTGAAGGTCGGCGGCATCCACCAGGTCCTCGAGTTTTTCCCTCAAGGCGGCTTCGAGGACAAAGTTCTTTTTCAGCCCGAGGGCCTTGCAGACATCATCGAGCTCGGCAATCAGGTCCGCTGGTAGTTTGGTGGCAAAGGGTGCTGTTTTCATAGTGGTTCCTTTCATGCTTTATCATACCAGGGCATTTAAAATCATGCCATGGAGAACTTTCCGTGGCGTCGGAAGCGATGGAACGCCCGCGTGGCAGGGATGAGCCAGGGGGACGCGCGTTTGGCTGTGCTGGAGCAGCCTCCAGCGCGCCCCGCGAGACCAACCGTTCTAGAAAAGGTGCAGAACGGAGGCGTCGTCGAGAAGGGAGGCGACGGCGCGCGATCGGAGCACGGTGGCTGCAGTCCACGAGCCGCGGCCCTGCCAGAAGAGATGGTAGGTCAGGGTGACGGGCCGCCCCGCGCGGCGGAGCCTGATCTCGACGTCGTCGGACCCGTGCGCGTCGAGGCAGGCCCGGACGCCGTCGAGGAGACTGTCGACCGGCCTGCCGTTGACTGCCAGCAGCACGTCCCCCTCCCTCAATCCGAGGCGATGGGCCGGACCGGCGGGATCGAGTCCGGAGATCCGCACCCCTTCCATGGAGTCCCCGCGGAGCGCCGCCTTCAGCGAGAAATCGAGGACCCGGTCGGGGTCGCCCCCGAACACCCGGTACGGATTCAGGTCGAACTCGCGTTCGCCGATCTTTCTGTACCCCTCCGCCCCGGTGGCCTCCGGGGCATCCGGGCCGTTCCGGGCACCGCGGCGGGAATGGAGCCGCAACCGTTTCCTGACGCCGTTCTTTTCCAGGACGACATAGTTGCTCCTGATAGCGGCCAGGCGGGAACCATCGGGAAGGGGGTCGGGGACGGCGTAGGCGCGGGTGGTCCCCGCTTCCAGGTCTTCGATGACGGCGCGGCTGGCGCCCTGGGCCGAAGGATCCGCGATGATCCCGGCCAGCCGATAGGCTCGGAACCGCTCCCCCCTCTGGAGGCTCCCGAGCAGGTACCGGACCGCGGCACGCGTGTTCCACCCCTCACGGAGGCCGGCCGCGGAAGCGGAGGGAGGTGCCAGGGACGGCGCCGTTTGACCGGCCGTCTCTCCGATCGACACAACGGTCCCCGCCGCCTCCGTAATCGTCGGGTGCGCCGGCAGTCGGAAGACCAGCCAGGCGCCGGCCAGTCCCGCCAGCAGCAGGACCGCGTGCGAAGCGTGAGGAAATCTCATAGCCTTCCCATTCCCGGCCGCCGCGGGGATCAGAGATCGGGCATGCCGTGGCAGCGGTCGCAGCGCACCATGTCTCCCCGGGCGTAACTGAACGTTTTTCCCTCCACGCTGAATGCCCGGGCGACCGGCACCCGGGCGAGCGGCGTCCCGGTCAGGTTCGCCCCGTGACACGCCTTGCACCCGTTCTTGTTGTTCTCGTAGAACTCCTCGTGCCCTTCGTCGTACCACCGGGAGTCGTTGACGTTGTGAAGGCCGTGGGGACCGCTGGTCGTGCGCGCCAGGCTCGAGGGCGCATGACAGGTGGTGCATTCGATGACCGGGCCCGCATGCCCCTGCAGCATCTCGGCGGCCAGGTTGTCGTTCGCGGCCGCCGAGGCGTTGGGCCAGACGGCATGGGTGCTGCCGTGGCACCCTTCGCACAGGATCCCCCCGTGCCCCTTGCTCGCGCGGTACAGGGCGTTCGTGTTCTCGGCAAAACGCTTGTTGGCCGCCAGGAGCGGGGAAGCGGCGGCGTCTCCCGTCCTGTAGGCCTGGCGCAGCCTGAAGGGCCAGTCGGGATCGGCCGCCAGGGCGGACCCGGCAAGGTAGCCGAGGGCGTCTCCCGTGTGGCACGACTGGCAGCGGGGCAGGTCCTTCCACGGCCTGCGTGCGTTGCCGTCATTGGTGCCGTCGATGCTGCCCCCCGCCAGCAGGGCGTAACTGCCCCCCACCGCGAGCATATCCCCGTGGCAGGCGTGGCAGTCCATCCCGCCCGTCTTCATGGCCCCGCGCTGGCATTGGGTGACGTTGCCCGGGTGGCACTGGTAGCACGTCTCCTGCACCGTCGCGCCCGGGGGGAAGACCGGCTGGCCGTTCGCCTCGAGTCCTCCGTGAAATTCGTGCATGACACCCGAGAAATTCGGGTTGCCGATCTGCGCGCCGGCCGGCCCCGTGCCGGCCAGGTCGAGCGCCGGCGAATAGTGGCACCCCGCGCACAGGACCGGCTGGGAGGCTTCCAGGGAGGTCTGGTGCCCGGCGTCGTGGAGCCTCAGGATGTTGATCTTGCTCTGGACCTCCAGGTCCGGGGACAGGGACCACGCGGTGCCCGGGTCGCTCGCGGCCATCGCCCCGGTCTTGTGGCAGGTCTTGCAGTCGGTCTCGGCGGAAACCGGGACGACCACGTCCAGGTGGCCGAGCGCGGCCCCGCTTACGGCATCGGCGGCGGCAATGCGAAGGAGCGGGTAGGGGTTGCTTTCCAGGTCGTCGTCCAGGGGGGTGATCGGGATCCCCTCGGCGTGAAAGACCGCTTTCTGGAGATGGTACGGCATGGGCTGGGGGCCGTTGGTGTAGGGCTGTTCCCGGGGCATGTACACCCCGGTCAGGCCCTCCCCTGCGGGGAGCGTCATGCCGAAGAGCGCCCCGGCGTACTGCCAGAAATTGGTTTTCCCCAGGCTGAAACTGTTGACGGACCCCGCGGGGTCGGCGACGGCGTCGAAGGTGACCCTGACCTCCGTGTGATCGGCCAGGTAGGGGCGCCCGGAGCCGTCCCGCCGGACCACCTGCGCGTTGACGATGTTGTAGGGGGGCAGGATCGAAAAAATCGAGAACTCCGAGTCGATGCAGTGCATCCCCAGGTCGTTGGCCGCAAGGACAGTGGCCGCACTCGAAACCGGGGGTGGGTCGTTGCCGTCCGGATCCGTGCCGCCGCCCGAGCACGCGGACAGGAAAACGCCCAGGCCGACTATCAAAACGATATCGCGCATGACTGCCTCCATGGGGGGGGCAAATGCCGTTTTTCCTACCCAGATGCATGAAATTCTAGCCCGGCGTCATCCGCGGTGCCAATAAGGGAAAACCCTGATGAAGGCATGCGAAAAACGAAGAAAAGGACCGCCCCGATGAGGAAAGGCGTTGACCGGAACTCAATAATTCAATATAAAGCAAAATACTGAAATATCATGACGAACCCGAATCGACGCTTCAAGACGGCCATCTATGAGCAATTCGCCCGCATCGGGAAGGCGGTGTCCCACGGCGGCAGGCTCGAATTGCTCGATCTGCTGTGCCAGGGGCCGCGCACGGTGGAGGTCCTTGCGCGGGAAGCCGGCATGGGGCTCCCCAACGTATCGCAGCATCTGAAGGTACTGCGCGAGGCACGGCTCGTGGAGGCCGAAAAGCAGGGACTTTATGTCACTTACAGGCTCGCGGACGGGGAGGTGTGCGAGTTTTTCCGGGCCCTGCGCCTGCTGGCCGAGGCCCGCCTGGCCGAGATCGGGGAGATCACCCGGCGTTTCATGGAGGCCCGAGGGGACCTCGACCCGGTGGATCGACGCCAACTGCTGGCCAAAATCCGGGACGGGGGTGTCACGGTCCTGGATGTCCGCCCGCCCGAGGAATATCGCGCCGGGCACCTCCCGGGTGCGCTGTCAGTTCCGCTCGACGAGCTGGAGCGGAAGCTCTCGGAACTCCCGGTCGACCGCGAGGTGGTCGCCTACTGCCGCGGCCCCTACTGCGTGCTTGCGCTCGAGGCGGTGGAGAGGCTGAAGGCCCGGGGCTACAGGGCGTCGAGGCTGGAGGAAGGGGTGGCCGACTGGAAGGCGCGCGGCCTGCCCGTCGCGGCCGGGGACGATGCCTCCCATTCCGTTTCCGGAACCAACGAATCCTCTATCGAGGAGTGGAAGAGATGCAGAAGATCCTCATCATCATCAACGACGCCCCCTACGGGACCGAGAAAGCCTACAACGCCCTGAGAATGGCCATGACTCTGCAGAAGGAGCACGGCGGGGAAGCGGCCGTCAGGATCTTCCTCCTGGCGGATGCGGTTTTCTGCGCCCTCCCCGGGCAGGGCACCCCCACCGGTTATTACAACATCGAGCGGATGCTTCGATCGGTGATCCTGAAAGGGGGGGAGGTCAAGAGCTGCGGCGGCTGCAGCGAAGCCCGCGGCATCGACAAGGTCCCCTTCATCGAAGGGGTGCAGCTGAGCAACATGAAGGAGTTCGCCCGGTGGACGGTGGAGAGCGACAAGGTCCTCACCTTCTAGATCCGGGGCTTTGGTGGAAACCGGGGAGGTCCCCCATCATTCGGCTTCCAGGTCGTAAAGCCTGAGCTTCAGTCCTCTGTACAGCGCCGGGTCGAGCGGGGCCTTGAGGGAGAAATCGTACACGCGGGTGCGGCCGAATTCCCGCCGGTTGTTTTCATGGACGTGGATTTCCAGGTGATACCGGTCCCGGGACCACACCGACTCGATGTCCCGGCCGAGCTTCCAGGCGCGGGCGTCCCTGGCGTTGTCCGTGGCGTAGAGGATGGCATCCCCGGTGAACCGGAGAACGCCTTCGCAGCCGCCGAAGGTGTGGTTGTGTTTGACCGGCACCGCATGCCCGGGGGCGGCGGTGCCGGGCACGACGCGGTCGGTCACCGGGCGGCCGAGCCTGCGGCTGATCTTTTCGAAAATCGCATCGGTGAGTTCCCCTTCGGTCAGGACGAAACGGTAGGACCTGTCGCGGCCGAGGTACCGGGTTTCATCCTCGTAGCTCAGCAGGACAAATTCCCGCGGGCTGATCCGGTCGAGGTGCTGAATGTCCCGATAGGGCCAGTTTCTGCTGTCCTCGGGCCGCTCCGAGCTGTACCGGATCCCATCGTCGGTGACCTCGATCGTCCCGCGGCCGTCGCCCCGGAACCGTTTTTCATGGGTCACGCTGAACGTCTGCGCGGCCAGCGGCTGCGCGAGAAAGAGCCACAGGACAAGGTATCTCATCGGGCCTCCTTCAAATGGTGGAATCCCCTGAAGGGCCCGGCCTGCGGCAGGGCGCGCGCCTTCAAAAGATAGAAAATCACGGGGTAGAGCAGCAGCTCGAGGATGCCGGAGGTCACCAGCCCTCCGACCATCGGCGCCGCGATGCGTTTCATGACGTCCGATCCGGTCCCGCTGCTCCAGAGGATCGGCAGGAGTCCGATGATGGTCGTCCCGATCGTCATGATTTTGGGGCGCACCCGCCTGACCGCGCCCTCGTATACGGCGTCGGCAAGATCGTTCCTGTCCCTGAGGAGGCCCTCCTTCCGGGCCTTCTCGAAGGCGTGGTCCAGGTACAACAGCATGACCACCCCCGTTTCCGCGTCGAGGCCCGCGAGGGCGATGATGCCGACCCAGACCGCGATGCTCATGTTGTAGTCGAGCAGGTACAGGAGCCAGACGGCCCCCACGAGCGAAAACGGCACCGCAAGAAAGACGATGCCCGTCTTGACGACCGACCGGGTGTTGAGAAAGACGAGCACCACCGCGAGGACGATCGTGAGCGGAATGACGTACATCAGCCGTTGCCGGGCCCGCTCCATGTATTCGTACTGGCCGCTCCAGGCGACGGTGTACCCGGCGGGAACCTTCACGCGCTCCCCGACAATCCTCCTGGCGTTTTCGACGTAGGTGCCGACATCCACGCCCCGGAGGTCGACGTACACCCAGGCGTTGGGCTTCGCGTTCTCGCTCTTGATCGACGGGGGCCCGACGGCGAACCTCAGACCGGCCAGCTGCCCCAGCGGGATGTGCTGACCCGTGGGGGTCGAAACGAGGACGCCGCGGAGCCTCTCCACGCTGTCGCGCAGCTCCCGGCCGTATCTCAGGTTCACGGGATACCGCTCCAGCCCTTCGACCGTCGTGGTGATGTTCATGCCGCCGACGGCGGTCTGGATCACGTCCTCGACGTCGCCGACGGTGAGGCCGTATCGGGCGATGGCGTCGCGGTCGATCTCGATATCGAGGTAGTTCCCCCCCATGACCCGTTCCGCATAGGCGCTCAGGGTTCCCGGCACGGTGCGGACGACGCTCTCGACTTCTTTGCCCAGCCTCTCCAGCACCTCCAGGTCCGGGCCCGCCAGTTTGATCCCCACGGGAGTCTTGATCCCGGTGGAGAGCATGTCGATGCGGGTTTTGATCGGCATGGTCCAGGCGTTGGTGAGCCCCGGGACCCGTATGGCGGCGTCCAGTTCCGCGGTCAGTTTTTCCACCGTCATCCCGGGGCGCCACTCCTTTTCGGGCTTGAGCATGATGGTGGTTTCGATCATGGTGAGGGGCGCCGGGTCGGTGGCCGTCTCCGCCCGACCGATCTTGCCGAACACGTGGCGGACCTCGGGAAATGTCCTCAGGATCTTGTCCGTCTGCTGCAGCAGCTCCCGCGCCTTGGTGGCCGAGACCCCCGGGAGGGTCGTGGGCATGTACAGCAGGTCCCCCTCCCACAGCGGCGGCATGAATTCGGAGCCGAGCCGCTTGTACGGTATCCATGTCAGCGCCATCGCCAGGAGCGCGAATCCCAGCACCGGCCATTTGAACCGCATCACGAATTCCAGCATCGGGTGATAGACCCGGACCAGGAAGCGGCTGACCGGGTTTCTGCTCTCGCTCCGGATCCGGCCGCGGATCCAGTACCCCATCAGGACGGGAACGAGGGTGATGGAGAGAAAAGCCGCGGCGGCCATGGCGTAGGTCTTGGTGAACGCCAGCGGCTTGAACAGCCGCCCTTCCTGCTGTTCGAGCGTGAAGACGGGCAGAAACGACACCGTGATCACGAGCAGGGAGTAGAAGAGCGCCGGTCCCACCTCGGTCGCCGCATCGGCGATGATGCGCCAGTGCGGCTTCCTGCCGGCGTCGCGTTCCAGGTGCTTGTGGGCGTTTTCCACCATGATGATGGCGGAATCCACCATCGCCCCCACGGCGATCGCGATCCCCCCCAGCGACATGATGTTGGCGTTGATCCCCTGGAGGTGCATGACGATGAACGAAACCAGGACGGCCACCGGCAGGGTGATGATGGGGACGAGGGCGCTGCGGAAATGCATCAGGAAGACGATGCAGATGAGCGCCACGACGATGAACTCCTCGAGCAGCTTCCGCAGGAGATTGTCGACGGCCCTCTCGATCAGGTCCGAACGGTCGTAGGCGATTTCCACGCTCACGCCCTCCGGGAGGCCCGTTTTGACGGCGGCGAGCCTTTCCTTGACGTCCTCGATGACCTGGCGCGCGTTCGCGCCGAAGCGGACGACGACGATGCCGCCCACCGTTTCCCCCTCCCCGTCCCACTCCGCGATGCCGCGGCGGATCTCCGGCCCGTATTGAACCGTTGCCAGGTCCCCCAGGAGCACCGGAGTGCCTTGCCCGTCCACTCCCAGCGAGATTTTCCGGATGTCGTCCAGGGACCGGATATAGCCGAGGCCGCGGATCATGAACTCCTTTTCCGCGATTTCCAGCAGCCGTCCCCCTACATCGTTGTTGCTGCGCTCTACGGCCGCGCGGATCTTCGAGACGGGGATGCCGTAGGCCCGGAGCCTGTTCGGGTCGACCGTGATCTGGTACTGGCGCACGAAGCCGCCGATGGTGGCGACCTCGGCCACCCCCTGTACGCCCGTCAGCTCGTATTTCAGGTAGAAATCCTGAATGGAACGGAGCTGGCCGAGGTCGTGCCGGTCCGATTTCAACGCGTACATGAAGGCCCACCCTACGCCGGTGGCGTCGGGTCCCAGCGTCGGCGTAACTCCCCGGGGGAGCCGGCCGGAAACATAGTTCAGGTATTCCAGGACACGGCTCCGGGCCCAGTACATGTCGGTCCCGTCCTCAAAAATGATGTAGACGAAGGAAAACCCGAAAAAGGAGTACCCGCGTACGACCTTGGCGTGGGGCACCGCCAGCATCTGCGTCGTCAGGGGATAGGTGACCTGGTCCTCGACGATACGGGGGCCCTGGCCGGGGTACTCGGTATAGAGGATCACCTGGACGTCGGAAAGGTCGGGGATGGCGTCCAGGGGCGTGTTCCGGACCGAATATATCCCGGCCCCGGCCAGCAGGGCCGTTGTCAAAAGGACCAGGAACTTGTTTTCGATCGACCACTCGATGATTTTCGCAAACATCCGGTCCTCCTGAACTCACCGGGGGCGGGGCGCGGCGGCCGGATCCCCTGGTTCCCGGTCGCGGCCTGCCAGCATCTTGCCGATCGCTTCCTTCAGGTTGCTTTCCGAATCGATCAGGAATTGCGATGAAACGACCACGGTCTCTCCCTCATGAAGGCCTGCGGTCACCTGGGAGAATCCCTCCCCTTCGGCGCCGAGCTCCACTTCCCGCGGTTCGAAGAAGCCCTTCTCCTTTTCCACGATCACCACGTTTCTCTCTCCCGTGCGCACGATCGCCTCGCTCGGCACCTTCAGCGCGCCCGGAACGGCCGGGACGCGGATTTCCACATCCGCGTACATGGCGGGGCGCAATTCCCGGTCGGGGTTCGGTATCTCCACGTAGGCGGCCAGGGTGCGCGTCTTCTGATCGAGGGTCGGGTCGAGTTGGATGATCTTCCCCGTGTAGCGCCTGCCGGGGAACGCGTCCAGCGTGAGGCTCACGGTCCGCCCGAGCCGGAGGTACCGGATCTGATGCTCGTAGACCTCGATTCGGGCCCAGAGGTCCGAAAGCCGGGCGATCTTGAAAACGTTCATCCCCGGCGACAGCTTCATCCCTTCGAGCGAATCCCCCATCTTCTCGATGACGACCCCGGAAACGGGAGAGAAGATCTTCAGGGTGCGTGCGGGCTTTTTGCGGATCCGCAGCTCTTCGACCTGTTCCCCCGTGATGTCCCAGAAGCGGAGACGCCCGGAGGTGGCCTCCAGAAGCGATTGCGCGCGCGCGACCGCATTTTCATCCCCCCCCCGGCTGAGCTCTTCGACGTACGCGAGGGCCGCCAGGTATTCCTGCTGGGTCGTCACCAGCCGGGGACTGTAGATATCAAAGAGGACATCGCCCCGTTTCACCGGCTGGCCGATGTAGTTGACGTAGGCCTTTTCGATCCACCCCTCGGTCTTCGTGCTCACGGATACGATGTTTTTCTGGTTGTAGTCGAGGGTCCCGATGGTGCGGATCACGACCGGGATCGATCCTTTCCGGACCGGGGCCGTCCGGACGGCGAAGTTCTGGAGGAAGCCCGGATCCACGTGGATTCCCGTGGTTTCCTTTGCCCCCTCCTCGTGCACCGGGACCAGGTCCATGCCGCATATGGGACAGGTCCCGGGTTCGTCCTGGATCACCTGGGGATGCATGCCGCAGGTCCAGAGCCGCGTCCCTTGCGATTCGGCTCCCAGAGCCGGGGGGCCGTGCCGGCCGGACACGATGCGTTCGGCCCATTCCCAATGGCCCGGGTTCCAGAGCAGGAGGGCGGGCAAGCCTGCGCCCAAAAGGAACGCCAGGAGGGACGCAAGCCAGGTGCTCGTTTTGGACTTCATGGGTTCCTCCCTTCGATGGGGGCCCCGATCGCCCGCTCCAGGTCCGCGATCGATTTGGCGTAGTCGCTGGTGTATCTCTCCAGGCCGAGCCGCACATCCAGCAGCATCCGCTCGCCGTCGAGGAGCTCCAGGACGCCGACCTCCCCCGTGCCGTAGGCGGCCTCGGTCGAACGCAGGGAGTGTTCCGCCTGCGGCATCAGGGTGTTTCCGACCAGGGAGATCTGCCGGTCCAGCGTCTCCATCCGGAACGCGATCGCCCTGATGGAGGCCTCCATCACATTCACGGCATCGCGGTAGCCTTCGCGGGAAGCCAGGGTGTCCTCGGTCGCCTCGGCCACGGCCGCGTCGTATTTCCTGCGCCGGACCGGGATGTTGATCCCCACGGAGAGGCCGTAGATGTTTTTCCCGTCCTGCCCGGGAGGGTTCAGGATCCCGGCCGGATCGGAACGGCCGGTGACATTGGTGAACCCGGCGCCGATCGTGAAATCGGGCCAGTAATCCTTCCTGGCCAGATGGATCCGTTTTTCGTCCCTTTCGATCCGGAGGAGGGCGGCCTGAATCTCCGGGCTGTTGTCCCGACCGATCCGGTAGAGCTCCTCGCGGTCGATCCGCAAGTCGGCCCTCCTTCGCGGAGGTATCTTCTCGACCGGGGAATCCGCGGGGAGATCCCTCAGGGAGTTCAGGACGGCCTCGAGATCCACCCGCTGTCGCCCGAGTTCCTCCAGGCGGTTCCGCTCCCGCGTGATTTCGGCCTGCAGTTTCACGACCCCCTGCTGCAGGCCGACCCCCTGCTCGTACCGGGCGCGGGCCAGGGCCTCATGGCGTTCCAGCACCGATATCTCCTCCCTGGTTATATCGAGGGCCCGATCGATATAGCCCAGGCCGTGATACGCGAGCTTCACCTCCCGGACGACGTCCTTTGTCCCCGCTTCGTGGATGTACCGGTAGACGGCCGCCTCCTTCGCCGCGATCTTTTTCCGGTCCGACAGCTTGCCGAACCATGGCAGTTTCTGTGAAAGGGACAACGTGGTGGTCTGCGCCCCGACTCTCGTCTCGGGGCTGCGGAGGTAGTGGGTGACATTCAGGAGCGGGTCCGGCAGGGAACTCACCTGCGGCAGGCGGGCCCTGGCCGCCTGGTAGCGGGCGAAGGATTGCAGGATCCCCGGATTGCGGGAAAGGGCCTGCTCCAGGTAGATTGCGAGCCGGGGATCGCCGGCCGAGTACTCCGATGCGATCGGCGCATCCCGGGACCTGAGCGGAACCGCCGTCAGGATCGTGAAGCCGATCACCATCATCGATACCGATTGTTTCATCTTCCGGTTCATCCTGCACCTCCCGGCTCTGCGCCGGTATCGGAGCAAATCGGGGGCCACCGCGGCGGGACGGGAGCCGTCCATCCAATCGGGGGACGATCAAATGCATAGACCCCTGTGCGTTACAGCGGAAGAACGGTCTTCGTTCAGGGCTCCGGGCAAGGCTGCGGCCGGCGGCGGAGGCTTCAGGACTGTGTCAAATTCAACAGTGCTGTTGAATTTGACACGCCTCCGCGGGCCGTGCGGCGCCGCCGCCCCGGCGCGATCCGGATGGATAGTGCCGTGAATGCGGGCCCTTCCCCCGACGCGGCCTTCCCGGGCGGTGCGGCACGCCGATTGCATGGACCGGCGTGAACGCGTCAGGGCGCCGGTTCCGAGGGCGCGACGCAAGGTTCACTAAAAAAAGGGGGGAGGTATGACAATGATCCAGGGAAGAACACGATCGAGGCTCGGGGTTCTCGCGCTTGCCTGCGCCGTCCTGGCGCTGCTGGGCTTCGGCAGCGCGTGTGACCGGCAGGAGCACCCGGGGGGAGCCCACGTCCAACCCGGAGATGTCGGGGATATGTTGATGCCCGGAACCTACACGGCCACGGTGAACTCGATCGTCTGTGACGGGTGCGGACCGCTGATCGAGCGGACGCTCCGGAATTTCGAGGAAATCGGGGCCGTCGCCGTCGACCAGAAAAGCAAAACGGTACGGTTTGCGGTGAAAAAGGAGGCTGGGATCGCCGTGGGCGACCTGCAGGAAGCGCTGGATGAGGCCGCGGGGCGCATGGGGATGGGGGCCGATTATACCCTGTCGGACCTCAGGCGCAAGTAAGGCGACCGGGAGCCGGCAAAAGAGAAATTGGTCCGGGCGGACCTGCGCCAGCGCCGTATTCCTTCTGAGGTATTGCCCGGGGTGATATCGATTCTCAGGCCATACCCAGAAATAGTAGTGCTTGACAATACTACTGTAGCGCGGTAGTATTGGTGCATGATAGAGAGCTTCCGGGATGCGGATACGGAGCAGCTTTGGCGAACGGGGCGAAGTCGAAGGATTCCCGCCAATCTGAGAATGAGGGCACTTAAGAAGCTCTTCTTGTTGCATGCCGCCGTGACGCTGGATGATTTGAGGGTGCCTCCCGGAAACCGGCTGGAGGCGTTGCAGGGGCAACGCAAGGGTTGTTACAGCATCCGGATCAACGATCAATGCCGCATCTGCTTCGCGTGGCGGGAGGGCAGGGCTTACGATGCGGAAATCGTCGACTATCATTAGCGGAGGACTCGATGGGAAAGACAAAGAAGATCTGGACGGTCCATCCGGGCGAGATTCTAAAGACCGAATTCATGGAGCCCATGAAGATTACGGCTTACCGTTTGGCAAAGGATCTCGATTTTCCGGGCATCTACGACGTGGTTCGCTGCAAGAGGGCAATCTCCGCCGAGACCGCCCTGAGGCTGGGAAAATATTTCGGCCTTCCGGCGCAGTTTTGGATGAACCTTCAGACCGAACACGATCTCCGTTTGGCGACAGCGACGGCCAAACTGGAGAGGGTCAGGGTCAGGACGGCCGCCTGATCCCTGCTTTCCGATGGCCCTGGCAAACGGCTTCCAAGGCCGGAACTGTCTGGGGAAATCCTGCTAAGTCCTTGATTTTAATGGTGCGCCCGGCACGACTCGAACGTGCGACCTTTTGATTCGTAGTCAAACGCTCTATCCAACTGAGCTACGGGCGCATCCTGTAAGCCTCCATAAGTTACAGTGTCCCGCGCCGCCGCGCAACCCCATTTTCAAGGCGGCGGGCGGGGGGAGGTCCCGGACCCCGGGGGAGTCCGGCCCGCGGGAAGGGTGTCCCGCGGGCCGGGAGGGGCCTAGTAGTCTTCGTAGGTGGGGCGGACGTTCCTGTACTTCCTTACCAGGGAGTCCCAGTTTTTGGGGAACTCGATCGGCTCGGTGACGAAGTCGTTTTCGATCCCCCCCACGCTGCGCAGCATCCCCATCCAGGCGCCGGGGCCGCCGGCGACCAGGATCAGCAACCCGCCGCGGTTGAGGGCCGGGGGCGCCGACAAAACGTCCGGTTTTTCGCCGATGGCGGCGAAGGGGTCGGCGGCGTTTCGGAGGATGTACTCCTGGAGCTTCTCCTTCGTCCACCCTTCGTCGGCCAGGATGCGGGCGTGGGAGGGGATGACGATGAGGCACGACATGCTCCAGGGCCCCATGTCGGCGAGCGCCCGGGCGATCCCCTCCGCGCTGGTGGCGCGCGGGACCGACTGGGCGAAGCCGTTGGGGAAGAAGAGGGTCAGGGTGCTCTCCTCCCTGCGGAAACCGCGGTCGACGTGCAGCGGGGTCCAGGGGCTCTCCTCCTCGTTTTCGCCGATGACGAGGCTGTACTTGGAGGGGTTGCCGATGACGCCCATGTCCTCGATCCCCTTGCGGGCCCCCCCGATGTTCTTGACGATGAGGCCCACGGCGCGGCCGATGGCGGCGTTGGCGATGTCGCCCGGGCTGAGGGCGCCCGAGCCGGAATTGACGAGGATGTCATTGCGGACGGGGCCGTTGAGGGCGAAGAAGGGGGCCCACGACCCGGTGCTCACCTCGAAGGTGTCGAAGCGCGATTTCGGGTTCATGAGCGCGCGCACGGCGGCCAGGAGCACCGGCATGTGGGTCGGCAGCGCCCCCGCCATGACGGCGTTGACGGCGATCTTCTCGACCGTCGCCTTTCCCAGGCGCGGGATGACGCGGGCCACCAGGTGGTCGGGCGGCAGGTCGGTCCCCTCGAGCATTTCGGCCACGGCCTTTTCGGTCGGGGGGACGATGGGGAGCCCGTCGGTCCACCCCTTGCGGTAGAAGAAGCGGTTGACCGCCTCGTAATCCCCCGCGAAGGCGACGCGGGGGGGAGCGGCCGCATCCCTTTTGGGGGAGCGCTCCCCGGCCGTCAGCGGATCGGTCAGGGCGGCGACGATGCCGGGCATCGCCCCGGAGGCGCCGGCTTCGATGTCGGCGGCCACGGTGGTTTCGTTGGCTATTTGGATGGGGCGCACCCTGATGCCCGGCATTCCCTTGCCGGAGGCTGCGCTCTGTGCGTCTCTTACGAATCCTGGATGTGCCAGTAACACGACCGGCGTGCCGAAGTCCTCGATCGATATGCCGTTATAGACGAGGAACTTCGTGCAGGATCCTCAATCGCCGATGACGCCGACGACGGCGTCCACCCCCTTGGCCCAGGCGGTGAACGTTTCACGGTCGGCGGTCTCGACCTCGGTGACGTTCCATTCGGTCGAATGGAAGAGGACGGTCTGGATGTCCGGGTGGAGGGTCTTCAGGTTCTTTTCGATCGCCTCGGCCACCGGCAGCGCCGCGCGCTTGTAGTTGGCGAAAATTCCGATCTTTTTTCCCGCCAGGGAATCGAGGCGGGGCGAAAGGCCCCGCAGGGGGACGGGATCGACCTCGGCCCAGGGGCTCAGGACCTCGTACCGGGCGGAGGGCTCCGCCGCAAGGGGTGCCGGCGGGGCCAGCACTCCCGCGGCGCCGAGGGCGAGGGCGGCCAGGGGGAACAGTGTACGCTTCATGCTTTTCTCCTTAGGTGAATGGACATGCTGCGGATTATAGTAGGGTTCATCGCCCGGCGTCACCCATATCGTGAGTCCGCATCCGGAGGAGAGATCCGATGTCCCAGGAACCCTTAGAGCCCTACGTCTACGACCGGAGGCGCCTGGTCGTGGGGCTCGTGTCCCTTTTCCTCGTCTACTTCACGATGGCCTATTTCCTCCAGGCCCTCAACATTGCCCGGCCCAAGATCGCGGCCGACCTCGACGGCATGGGGCTCTACGCCTGGTCGGTCTCGCTGCCGGGGCTGGTCGGCGCCTTCGTGACCCTCATTTTCGGCAAGCTCTCGGACATCTACGGCCGCCGGATCATGATGCTGATCGCGATCGCGTTCGCCCTGCTGGGGTCGGTCCTGAGCGCCCTGAGTTCCAGCTTCGTGCTCCTCGTCGCCGCCATCTGCGTCGGCTCCCTGGGCACCGGGGCGATGATGCCGCTGGTCTTCGCGGTGGTCGGGGACATGTTCCCCCCCGTCGAGCGGAGCAAGTGGATCGGGATGCTCCAGCTCCCGATGGGGGTCGCGGCGATGTTCGGCCCCGCGCTGGGGGGGTGGTTCGCCGACACCTGGGGGTGGCGCTACTTCTTCTGGTCTACCGTCCCGCTCCTGGCCCTCTGCCTCGCGCTGGTGCCTTTCGGCATCCCCGCCCCCTCCGGGGCGCGGGTGAAGCGCAGGATCGATTACGTCGGCAGCGTCTGGATGGTGCTGGCCTCCTCGGCCCTGATCGTGGGGATCTCGCTGGCGGGGGAGCGGTATGCCTGGGGCTCGCCCGAGATCGTGGGACTCCTGGCCGTTTCGCTCGTCTGCTGGGTCCTCTTTTTCCGGACCGAATACCGCGCCGAGGAACCGGTGCTCGACCCCCTCGTGCTCCGCAACCGTTCGTTCAACACCGTCGCGGCCTCCTCCTTCCTATCCTTTTTCGGGCAGATGGCCATGATGATGTACTTCCCGATGTTCCTGCAGGGGGTGCAGGGGATCGGCGCGGCCAGAAGCGGCTGGATCTTCACCCCCTACAGCGTGCTGATGGCCTTCATCGGCGTCCCGGTGGGGTTTCTGCTGGGCCGGACCAAGCGGTACAAGTGGATGTACGTCCTCGGCTTCGGCATCGTGACCTTCGACATGTTCGCCGTCGCCTTCCTGGGGGAAGACACCCCGGCGCTCATGAGCCTGGCGGTTTCCGCCCTCGCGGGCCTCGGGCTCGGGGCCATTCCGACCGTGAACACGATGGTGGTGCAGAACGCCGTTCCCCGGCGGCTGCTCGGCTCCTCCATGGGGGCCATCTTTTTCTGCCTGATGATGGCGGTGGCGATCTCGCCCGCGATCCTCGGGGCGGTCATGAACGCCGGTTACGCCCGGACGCTGGCCCGCACCCTCCCGGAGGCTCTCGGCCGGGTGGCGGACGCCGAAACCATGGCGACCCTGACCGATTCCCAGGTCCTCCTGTCGCGGGAGAAGATGGGGGAGCTGGAAACCCGTTTCCGGGCGCTCGGCGGGGAAGGGGCCGGCCTGTTCGCGCCGACGGTGGAGGCCATCCGGACCTCGATGCACGCGGGGCTCCGGCGGGTGTTCTGGCTCGGCGCCTTCACCATGCTCGGGGCTTTTTTGATCATCCTGACCATCCCCGAGGTTCCCATAGGCTCGGAGCCGCCGCCGGGCTAGCCCTCATCTCCGTTCCCGGTAGCGCCGGATCAGGGCGTTGGTGGAACTGTCGTGTTCCGGTTCGGCTGTTCCGTCGAGTTCCGGCGCGATCCGGCCGGCCAGGGCCTTGCCCAGTTCCACCCCCCACTGGTCGAACGGGTTGATGCCCCAGATCGCCCCCTGGGTGAAGACGCCGTGCTCGTACAGCGCCACCAGCGCCCCGAGCGCCGCCGGCGTCAGCCGGTCGAGCAGGAGCGTGTTGCTGGGGCGGTTCCCCTCGAACACCTTGTGGGGCGCCAGGGAGTCGGGCACCCCTTCGGCCCGCACCTCTGCGAGCGTTTTCCCGAAGGCCAGGGCCTCGGTCTGCGCGAACAGGTTGGCCATCAGCAGGTTGTGCTGGTCCCCGAGCGGGTTGGGCGAACGGCAGAAACCGATGAAGTCGCACGGCACCATCCGGGTCCCCTGGTGCAGCAGCTGGAAGAAGGAGTGCTGCCCGTTGGTCCCCGGCTCTCCCCAGTAGACCGGGCCGGAGTCGACACCCGCCCGCTCCCCGCCGAGGGTCACGCTCTTGCCCAGGCTCTCCATGGCCAGCTGCTGCAGGTAGGCGGGGAAGCGCCGGAGGTACTGGTCGTAGGGGAGGACGGCGTGGGTCGCGGCCCCGAAGAAGTTGTTGTACCAGACGGTCAGCAGCCCCAGCAGCACGGGCAGGTTCCGCTCGAAGGGGGCGGAGCGGAAATGCCGGTCCATGGCGCGCGAGCCCCCGAGGAGCGCGTGGAAGCGCTCCGGGCCGATCGCGATCATGGTGGAGAGGCCGACGGCAGATTCGATCGAGTAGCGGCCGCCGACCCAGTCCCAGAAGCCGAACATGTTGGCCTCGTCGATCCCGAATCTCTTCACCTCGGCGGCGTTGGTCGAGACGGCCACGAAGTGGCGGGCGACGGCTTCTTCGCCGAGCGCCCCGGTGACCCAGGCGCGGGCGCTCCGGGCGTTGCGAAGGGTCTCGAGCGTCGTGAAGGTCTTCGAGCAGACGATGCACAGCGTCTCGGCCGGGTCGAGGTCCCGGACCGCCTCGGCGAAATCGGTGCCGTCGACGTTGGACACGAAGCGGACATCCAGGTCCCGCCGGCTGTAGTGCCTCAGAGCCTCGTACGCCATCGCCGGGCCGAGGTCGGACCCGCCGATGCCGATGTTGAGGATGCGGCGCACCGGGCGGCCGGTGCGGCCCGTCCACTCCCCGGCGCGCACCCGGCGGGCGAAAGCGGCCATCCGGTCGAGCACCGAGTGCACCCCGGGAACCACGTCCGTGCCGTCGACGAAGATCCGTTCCCCCCGCTCCGCCCGCAGCGCGACGTGCAGCGCCGCCCGCTTTTCGGTGGCATTGACCGCTTCCCCCCGGAACATCGCCTCGATGCGGGCACGGAGGCCGCGCGCCTCCGCGAGCGCGACGAGCAGCCGGAGGGTCCCCTCGGTGACCCGGTTTTTGGAGTAGTCCAGGTAGACGCCCGCCGCCTCGGCCGCGAAGCGCTCGCCGCGGAGCGGGTCGCGCGCGAACAGCTCCCGCAGGTGAACCGGTCCGAGTTCGGCGGCATGGGCCTCGAGGGCGTTCCATTCGGGGAGATTCTTCAGAGACGGCTGGGAGTTCATGGGCGGCGTCCTCCGCGGAAATCGGGTTTTTCCATTTTCATTAATATCATGGACTTGGGAATTCGGCCATTATACGATGGCCCCAGCGGGCCGGGGGCGGCTGCGCCCGGCGGCGCCACGAGGGAACGAGGCGGGGGAAGATGCAAAGGAATGGAGGCGGAAGATTCGCGGCGCTTCTGGCGCTGCTGCTGGCCTTGGCGGCGTTACCGCGCCCGCTCTGCGCGCAGTATGCCACGCGTCAGGTCAACCTGGCCTACCTCACGCAGCGGGCCGACGTCATCGTGCAGGGGAGGGTGGCCCGGGTGACGCACGCGCCCCTCCCGGGGTACCCGAACATCCCGACGGTGGAAGTGACTCTGGAGGTCGAGAACATGCTGCGCGGACCGGGGGGGCGCACCTATACCTTCCGGGAGATCTTCCTGGGACTCCGGGCGCGGGAGGGGAAGCAGGGATACGGGGAGGGGCAAAGGCTGCTCCTGTTCCTCCCCGCGGCTTCCCGGTACGGGCTGAGCAGCCCGGTCGGGATCGGGCAGGGGCGCTTCCACATCACCTACGGTTCCGGCGGGGAGGAAATCGTGGCCAATGAAATGGACAACGCCGGGCTGTTCCGGGATAGTGCGGCGGCGGCGCGGGGGGCGGGGCTGACCGAAAAGGAGAAGCGCCTCCTCGGGGTCGGCCGCGGCCCGGTCCGGCTGGGGGAGCTGATGCCCGTGGTCCACGCCTTCACGGCGCTGCCGAGGATCCCATGAAGAGCTGCGCCCGAACGATCCGTTTTGCCGTCGCGATGCTCGCGGCGGGAATGCTCTTTTCCGCTTTCGCCGGGGGGCCGCTGTACGTGACCGGCCCCAGCGCCGTTACTCCCGGGGAGCCCTACCGCTGGGCCGGAAGCGTCATCCGCTACAAGACCGACCAGGGGGGGCTGGGGAACCGGACCAACGCGGAGGCCGACGCCATGGTCTCGGCGGCGTTCCGGGTCTGGGAGGATGTCGATTCCGCCTCGATCGGGTTTCAGAACGACGGGAAACTCTCCTCGGACATCACCGCCGTCAATATCCTCAGCTTTCAGAATATGCTCGGCATGTGCTCGGATCCCTCGCAGCCCCCCGGCTCGATCGTCTACGACCTGGACGGGAGCATCATCGAAGCCCTGGGGATGGACAAGAATTCGGTCCTCGGGTTCGCCGGCGCGGTCTGCACCAACGACCGGCTGGGGACCTACACGCGCGGCTGGGCGGTGATGAACGGGAGGTTCATCGACGGCGAGCCCGATTCGGCGGGGCACCAGTCGGTGACCCTCGACGAGTTTCACGGTGTCTTCGTGCACGAATTCGGGCACCTGATCGGCCTCGGGCATTCCCAGATCAACGTCGGGTGTGCCACGGACTGTTCCGCCGAGGACCTTTCGGGGGTGCCGACGATGTTTCCGCTCCTGGTGGGCGACGGGCAGGCGACCCTGAACACGGACGATATCTCCATGGTGTCCTCCCTCTACCCCGAATCCTCCTTCCATGCCTCCACGGGCCGGATCCAGGGGCGGGTCGTGTTCTCCGACGGGGTCACTCCCGCGCAGGGGTATAACGTGATCGCCCGGAACACGGCCGACGCGCGCGTCACCGCGGTCTCCTCGGTTTCGGGGTACCGGTTCACGGCGGGGGCCGGAAACCCCCTGGTCCCCTTCGGAATGGACACGAGCTTCTTCTACGGGTCGCACGACCGGAACCTGATCGGCTTTTACGATATTCCGGGCCTCCCCCCGGGGACCTACACGGTCGAGGTGGAGGCGATCCTCAATTCGGATCCCCTTCCCTTCGTTTACGAAAGCGGGGTGGGTCCCATCGGGGACTATCTCGGCTTCCAGTACAAGATGCCCGGGAGCTGCGATCTCCAGTACCTGCACCATCCGCCGCGGCCGACGGACGACTGCGGCACGCGCACGACCGTGAGCGTCGGGCCCGGGCAGGTTCTCTCGACCGGGACCGACATCGTACTCATCGGGACCGGGCCGCGCTACGACGCCTGGGAGGGGGAGGGCGAATGATGCGGGCCCGGCTTCATGGCGCGACGGCGCTCCTCCTGATCCTGTTCGCCGCCGGATGCGGCGGGGGGGGCGGGTCCTCCACCCCCGCGGGCGGCATAACCCCGCCCCAGGCGGACACGCGCCCGACGATCACCTACCTTTCGCCCGCGGGAGTCCAGGCGGGCTCCATCACCTTCACCCTGACGGTGAAGGGAAAGAACTTCACGAGCGGCGCGAAGGTGCGCTGGAACGGCAGCGAGCGCCCCACCGCTTATGTGAGCGCCACCGAGGTGCGGGCCGACATCTCCTCGGCGGACGTGGCCACGGCTGGGACGGCCAAGATCGTGGTGGCCAACTATTCCCCCAGCGTCGAATTCTCGGCCGAATCCAGCTTTGCCATCAACAACCCGGTCCCGGTCCTCTATTCCCTGAACCCGCTCCGGATCACGGCCGGAAGTCCCGCCACGACCCTGGTTCTCTACGGGGAGAATTTCGTGTCCGGCTCCGTCGTCCAGATCGACGGCGCCGGCCGGACCGGCACCTTCATCAATTCGACCCGCCTGGCGGTGGCGCTGACCGCGGCGGACCTGGCCGCGGCACGGAGTGTGCCGGTCCAGGTGCGCAACCCCTCCCCGGGCGGGGGGACGAGCGGCCAGATCGCCCTCTCCGTCGCCGCGCCCGGCGTCTACGTGTCGACCCGGAGCCTCCCTCCGGGCGCTTCCGGCAGGACTTACGACTACGCGCTCCGGGCCGAGGGGGGGATTCCCCCGTATTCCTGGGCGCTCGCGTCCGGCGCGCCCCCCCCGGGGATCGCCCTTTCCGCCGACGGCGCGATGACGGGGACGGCGCCCGCCGTCACGATCGACACCGCCTTCCAGTTCGGGGCGAGGGTGACCGACTCCACGGGCTCGACGGCCGCGGAGACCCTTGCGGTCACGGTCCGCAGCGCGGCGCCGGGGCGCAACGACGCCTGCGGCCCGACGACGGCCAGCCCGATATCGAACGGCGTGATCCGCGCCTCCCTCAGCCCCTACGGCGACGTCGATGTCTACCGGTTCCAGGCGGGCGCGGGGGCCAGGATCACGGCCGGGATCCTGGCCCAGCGCCTGTCGCTGTCCGGGGACCCCACCAGCCCCGACATCTTTCTCGATTCCTTCCTCGAAATCCTCGACTCGGACTGCGCCCGGATGACGTACAACGACGACCTGGAGCTGGGGGTGGTCCTGGATTCGGGGATCTCGAATTTCTACATTTCCACCCCGGGGACCTATTATCTCCGGGTCAGCGACCTGCGCGGCGAGGGCCGTCCCGACTTCGTCTACGAACTGGAACTCTCGGGCGCGGAGTAGGCCATCCCCGAAAAAAAGGGCGGGCCCGATGGCCCGCCCCTGGAATGCGGAAAGAAACCGGGCGGCGCTATTCCCAGCCGCTCGGGATGCCGTGCTTGTCCATGTAGCCGACCGCCTCGATCTCGTAGATCCGGTTGTTGCGGATCTTGAAGACGTGGGCGGCGGGGAGGTCGAAGGGACCGTAGTCGTTCTTGCGCTCGGTGATGCCGGGGACGCCGACGATGTTCATCACCTTCGGCTCCCCGTCGTGGCGGAAGATGGAGAAGGCGAAGGCCAGCCCCTTCTCCTCGTCCAGGGCGAGGATGCGGCGGCTGTCGATGTCGGTGATGTAGCTCATCACGCCGGTCGAGAGCTGCGCGCCGCACGTCATCCGGCGGAAGGGGGAGAAGTCGTCCTCGCCCGGTTGCGGCGGGGTCCGGTCGCCCGCGCTCGTGCCGCCGTTCTCCCTCCGCTCGCACTCGTCGGCGAAGGGGGCGACATTGCCGTCGTCCTGCACGATCGCCTCGTAGTAGGAATTGGCGATCTCCCGCATCTTCCCGCGCGGCACCCGCTCGAGCTTCGGCACCCGCTCGAGCAGCGCCGGGCGCAGGTTCGACATGTTCGGGTTGAGCGGCCCGTCGCCGTGGACCACCAGGTGGTCGATCTCCGTGATCCTGCGGTCGGCCACCTTCAGCCGGACGGCGGCGATGGTCGGTTTTCCCTTCTCCCCGATCACGCCCATGAAGCCGATCTCCCCGCTGTCGGGGTCGGCCGCGTAGATCTTGAAGTCGGTCGGCCCGGAACTCGCCGTTTCCCAGAGCCCCTTCCCGACGGGGATCTTACGCGTGTTTTCCACCAGCTTCACGTCGCGGGCCAGGGGGAGCCCGGAGGGGTCGTGCCGGGCCAGCGCGGCCAGGTAGTCCTCCATGAGGTCGACGAGGCCCTGCCGGGTAAGGTTCCAGCCGTCGCTCGCCCGGTAGGGGACGCCCACGATGGCCATCGCCTCGATCTCATGGATCCTGCCGTTTCGGATCTTGTAGATGTGGGCGGCGGGGACGGTGAACTCCCCCCAGTCGTTGGGGCTCTCGGTCACGCCGGGCATGTTGCGGATCTTGAGCGGGTTCGGTTCGCCGTCGTGGTTGAAGACCGAATAGACCATGACCAGGCCCATCTCCTCGTCCACGGCGACGGGGCGCCGCTGGTTGATGTCGGTGATGTAGCCCATGATCCCGGTCGAGAGCTGCTCGGCGCACTTCATCCGGCCGAAGGCGGCCATGGCGCCGAAGGGGGTCGGCCCCGGCGGAGGGGGATCCTGGTTGTTGGCCGCGGTGACGCCGTTTTCACGGCGCTGGCACTCGTCGGCGAAGGGGGCCACGCCGCCGTCGCTCTGCTCGATCGCGTCGTAGTAGGCGTTGGCCGCCCGGAGCATCTCGCCGCGTGACACCCGTTCGGAGGGATCGAGGGGAGTCACCAGTCCCGCGCGCGGCTCGAGGAGGCCTGCCGGGAGCTCGCCCGTCAGGGGGGAGACCATGTGGTCGATTTCGGTGATCCTGCCGCCGACCACCTTGAGCCGCGCCCCCAGGAGGGCCGGTTTCCCCTTGTCGCCGATCACCCCCATGAATCCCACCTGCCCGGCTGCGGGGTCGGCGACATAGATTTTAAACTCGGTCGGGCCGGAGGTGGCGGTTTCCCAGAGCCCTTTGCCCACCTGGACGGGCTGGATGTTCTCCACCAACCTGACGTCGCGCGCGAAGGGGAGCCCGGTGGGGTCGTGGCGCACGACGGCGTCGAGATATCGCTCCATCATCTTGACGAGGGCCGCGCGGTCCGGCGGCTTCGGGCCCCTGGAACAGGCGGCGGCCAGGGCTCCGGCGGCGAGTAGAATACAGAGACGAACGATCGTTTTTTTCATCGGCTGCTCCCTGTCTGGGCCCCGGCGTCCGGGGCGGGTTCTATCCTTCCATTCTTCAGGATGGCTGAGGACTGATACGTTATCGCAAACGGCGGGGCGGCGGCAGCAAAAAAAAAGGCCTCCGGAACTCTCGCTCCGGAGGCCTGGTCGGATCCGTGGGGACAGGGTCTACCCCAGTTTGTCCTTGGACTGGAGGAGGTCGGCCGCATACTTCATGTCGAGATCCTCCAGCGTCTTGCGGGTGGGGTAGCCCGAATCGGGGTTCCACCCCTCTTCCTTGTAGAAGAGGGTTTTGAAGGTGTCCACCCCTTCCCGGGTGAAGAAGAGCTCCCGGCAGTTCTGCCAGTCCCACTGGGACCCGTCATAGATGGGGAGCTCGGTGGCGTAGCCGCAGTAGGAAGCCCCCGGCCGGTAGTAGTACCCGGTGAAGTTTTCCATCTTGCGGTGGCGCCCCTGCAGGACGAAGATCGCCCGCTTCAGGTTCCAGGCGCGCCGGCCGATTTCCAGCCCGTCCTGGAAGGTGTGGTTGCGCCCGGTGACGGCGTTGAGGTACCTGGGTTCGATCTCCGGCGTGTGCCCGTAACCCTTGGCGTGGGCCTGGTTGTAAAGCTGGGAGTAGCCCCAGTCGCAGAAGCCGACCGATTCCTTGTAGTAGTTCCAGTAGTGCTGGTGCCAGGCCACCCACTTGGCGGTGGATTCGGAGTAGATCCCGGTCTTGTAGGCCCGGTCCCCCTCCCAGGTGTAGTCGAACCAGAAGGGGTCGTTCCCCAGCGTCCGCTCGGCGAGGATGTTGACGAACTGCTCGCACGTGATCCCGCGCTTGCGCCCCACGGACATGTCGTGGTTGTTGATGTCGCGCGAGTCGAGCAGGTTGCCGTAGGCCCATTCGACCCCGGGCATGGACCAGTGGTCCTGGTACCCCCACATGGTCAGCCGGCAGAGGGTGTTGAAATCGTCCGTCCTTCCGAGCTTCTCGGCGAAGCGCGCCGTCCCTTCCGCCAGCATGTCGCCGATGCCGATCCGGTTGGCCAGGGCGATGCCGTAGATCTCCATGAACTGTTCGCTCTTGAAGGCGTCCATCGGCAGGGGGGAAGTGTCGTACTTCGTGCCGGGGCCGATGATGCCCATGTCGTACATCTTCTTCATGTACCAGCCCAGGGCGGTGTAGGCGGGAATCTTCGGCTGGATCGGGAAGTCCTTGTTGTGGTCGGTCGGGAATGCCATGGGGCCCATGAAACAGGTTTCCATGGCGTTCAGGCTTAGCTGCTGGCAGATGTCGGTCCCCTTCTGGTTGATCTCCGTCGGGGTCTGGTGGTCGACGAGCGAATACCAGGTCGATTCCGCGCAGTCGTCCGAGTCCACGCTGTAGGTGCGGTCGCGGTTGTGGCACATGCGCGGAATGCCGCAGCCGGCGCAGCAGGAGGACACCGACGCGGGCCCGAAACCGCCGAAGCCCCCGCCCATCCGGGGCCAGGTCTTGTCCCACCATTCCCGGGCGTCCTTGAGCCCCTTGGGGTCGGCGATCTTGATGCTCCCGGTGCCGACGACGGCCACCGCCTTCAGGTTCTTGGACCCGAACACCCCGCCGAACCCGCCCTGCCCGGCGCCGCTGCCGCCGCCGTGGATGAGAGAGGCCACGCGGGTCAGGTTTTCGCCCGCCGGGCCCATCGTCACGATCTGGGGCCGCTGGACGGAGTAGCCCCCGTCGAGGCGCCACCACTCCTCGCCGAAGCGGACGCCGGTGCGCTTCCAGATCTCCTCCTGGGTCTTCCAGGAATCGAGCCCCCATAAGGCCTTGGCGTCTTCCAGGGTGACCTTGTCGTCGACGATGTTGATGTAGACGGGGGATTCCGCCTTGCCGATGACGGCCACGCCGTCCCAGCCGGCGAATTTCATCATCGTGGCGAAGGCGCCGCCGAAGTTGCTGTGGCAGAACCACTGGACCGGGTAGCACTGCGGGGAGAGGCCCGAGACGCTGGTGCGCGAGGCGGCCGGGGTGCCGGTGCCCGCCATCGCCCCCGTCATCAGGGCGACCATGTTCCTGGGGTGGAAGGCGTCCTGCAGGTCCCAGTCTCCGGGGGCCACGCAGAACTCCCAGAAGAGGGCCGTGGCCGTGCCGTGGCCGCCGCCGTACATTTCATACTTTTCCGAATCGAGCGCCCTGATTTCCTTGGTGGACAGGTTGACCAGCAGAATCTTTCCACCAAATCCTGGTGTAGCCATAACGTCCCCTCCTTTCCCTAGTTTGCGGGCGCTTTGGGCGCCTCGGTTTTGGCTTTGGGTTTCTCTTTAGGGAATGCTCCGAAAGGAGGCGCCTTCTTCGGCGGCGGCTGCAGGTTACGATCGTAACCCCGGTTGTCGGCCTGGTCCGGGAGCTTGTCCACGACGGCGAGCGCGTTGGCCGGGCAGATTTCCACGCAGGCCTGGGTCCCGTCGGGCCCCCCCTTCTTGTTGTAGTAGGGGGTGTTGACGCACAGGTCGCACTTGGTGGCCTTCCTGGTCACGGGGTTCCAGATCGGGCGGTGGGGGCTGTAGGGGCAGGAGCGCATGCAGGTCTGGCAACCGATGCATTTTTCCTGATCGATCAGCCGGACGTTGCCGTTTTCGGCGCTGACGTGGCAGGCGCCGGTGGGGCAGTTGTCCACGCAGAGCGGTTCCGGGCACTGCCGGCAGATGTTCTGCACGATATCCTGGGGGTACCGGTTGAGCACCGCCCGGTGGACCTGGATGCGGGCCAGCGACAGGCTGGTCGCCCCTTCATGCACCATCGAGCAGGCCATCATGCAGTTGAGACACCCGGCGCAGTGCTTGCTGTCGTAGACCAGGTACTTGGTGGAAAGGGGATAGTCGATGGCGTTTTTCTTGGTACCCTGCGCCGCCATCGCGGTGGCGCCGGATACGGCGGTCAGGGCTCCTCCGGCGAGGGCGGTTCCGCCGCCTACGACGAAAGCGCGCCGGGAAAACCTTTTCTCGGTTTTTTCAGTTTCAGGTTTTTTGTCTCCAGCCATGGATGAACACCTCTTTGGAAAACCATTCACATATACTTACGAACCATGCGACCGTTTGTCTCAGTCTCGGGGATTCCTTTTTTCATGGGGAGGAAGCCGGACGGGACCGGGGAGGGTGTCCGGTCTCATTTGATCATGCGGAAAAACAAGGCTCATGTGCCCTTCTATTTTAAGGTTATGCGGGGCGGCGGGTCAAGCGAATTGAAGGGGCGCCCAGGGGGCGGCCCGGGCCGCCGCGGGAGTCCGGCGCGAGATTTCGGTAGGCCGCGGCCGCGGTACGCCCTAATATGGAACCAGGAGACCTTTTGCCATGCCCGCGCCCCTGATCCTGATCGCCGACGACGACGCGAGTTTCCGACGCGTGCTGCAATACCAGCTCCGGCAGGCGGGCTACGAGGTGCTCGAGGCCGAAGGGGGCGAGCGGGCGCTCGAGCTCTTCTCCCGCCATCGCTGCCACGCGGTCCTGACCGACCTGGACATGCCCGGCATCCCGGGCCAGGAGCTCCTGCTCGAAATCAGGCGCAGGTCTCCCGACACGCCCGTCATCGTGGTCACCGCCTACGGCACGATCGATTCGGCCGTCGAGGCTGTCAAGGCCGGGGCCTTCCATTACCTGACCAAGCCCCTCAACCGGGACACCCTGCTGCATACGCTCCGGCAGGCCCTCGCCTTCGCCGGCCTGGTGGAGGAAAACCGCAACCTGCGGGAGGCGGTGACGGCCGCGTTCCGGTTCGACGGCCTGGTCGGGGGGGCGAAGGCGATGCGGCGCGTCATCGGGCAGGCCGGCCGCCTCGCCGCCGTCGACACCACGGTGCTGGTCGCGGGGGAGAGCGGGACCGGGAAGGAGCTTTTGTCCAAGGCCATTCATTACAACAGCGCGCGCGCGGGCAAGCCGTTCGTGATCGTCAATTGCGGCGCCATCCCCGACGCGCTCCTGGAGTCGGAGCTGTTCGGCTACCGCAAGGGGGCCTTCACCGGCGCCGCGGCCGACCGGACCGGCAAGTTCGAGGCGGCGGACGGCGGTACCGTGTTCCTGGACGAAATCGGCGACCTGCCGCAGCAGCTGCAGGCGAAGATCCTCCGGGTGGTGCAGGAGCACGAGATCGACGTCATCGGGGAAACGCTCCCGCGCAAGGTGGACGTGCGCATCATCGCCGCCACGCACAGGGACCTCCGGCGGATGGCCGCGGACGGCCTGTTCCGGCAGGACCTGTTCTACCGCCTGAACGTGGCGCCGCTCGAGGTGCCGCCGCTGCGCGAGCGCCGGGAGGATATCCCCCTGTTCGTGCAGCTGTTCGCCGAGCGGATCTGCCGCCGCTACAACCGCCCGCCCCTCCGGATCGGGCCGGCCGTCCTCCACAAGCTGGAAGCCCACCACTGGCCGGGAAACGTCCGCGAGCTTGAAAATGTCGTGGAGCGCCTGGTCGTCTTTTCCCGGGGGGAGGAGGCCGACATGGAGTGCCTGCCCGGCGAGATCCTGGAGCCCCGCCTGACGATCGGCCGGGCCTCCATCAGCCTTCCGCCCGAAGGGGTGGTGCTCGAGGAACTGGAGAAGGACGTCATCGCGGAGGCGCTCGAGCGGACGGGGGGGAACCAGACCAGGGCGGCGCGGTTTCTGCATGTATCGCGCAACGTGCTGGTCTACCGGATGCAGAAGTACGGGCTGGGCCCGTACCGGGGCCTGCCGGGCAGCGACGGGGCGGAGGAGGGATGACGCGGGCCGGCAGGGGGAGGGGCGCCTGGACGAAGAAGGGCATCATCGCCGCCTCCGTGCTGGCGATCACGGCGCTCCATTACTGGACCGGTACCGAGCACATGTACCTGCACCAGGTCTATCAGCGCGGCTATTACCTCCCCGTCATCCTGGCCAGCTTCTGGTTCGAGATCCTGGGCGGGGTGGTCACGGCCGCCGGCCTGGCCCTGCTCTACCTCGTTCACATCTGGCGGGACTGGGGCCACCATCCGACCTACGCCTTCCAGCAGTACGCCGAGATCCTCATGTACCTCGTGATCGCCGTGCTGCTGGGGTACCTGGCGCGGGCGCAACGGATGACCAGGGAGCGGCTCGAGAAGACCGGATCCGATCTCGAGGAGGCCTACGGAAGGTTGAACCAGGCCTTCGAGCAGATCCGGCACTCGGACCGGCTGGCGTCGCTCGGGCGGCTTTCGGCCGGGATCGCTCACGAAATCCGCAATCCCCTCGGATCGATCCAGGGGGCGGTGGAGATCCTGGGGCAGGACCTTCCGGAAGGCGACCCGCGGGGCGAATTCGCGCGCATCGCCCGGCAGGAGGTCGCCCGGCTGGAGAAGCTGACGGGCGAAATCCTCGCCTTCTCCCGCCCCGCGCCCCCGCGGCGGATGCCGGCCGACTGGCGCGAGATCGCCGGGGCGGCGGCGCGCCTGTGCGATGACGAAGCCCGGCGCCGGGGGGTTTCGATCGTCGGGCGGCTGGACGCTCCCGCGGCCACGCTCGACGTGGATCCGGAGCAGGTGAAGCAGGTGCTGATCAACATCCTCCTCAACGCCGTCCAGGCGCAGCCGGAAGGCGGGGAAGTCCGGATGCACGGCGCGCTCGAGGGGGACACGCTCGAGATCGCGGTCGAGGACGACGGCCCCGGGATCGATCCGGAAAAGATGGAGTCGATCTTCGACCCCTTTTTCACCACCAGGCGGGAGGGGACCGGGCTGGGCCTGTCGATCTCCTACCAGCTGGTCCGCAACAACGGCGGGGAGATCCGGGTTTCCTCGCCGCCCGGGCGCGGGGCCTGCTTCCGCGTGGTTTTCCCTACGGGTGCGGCACGGTCGTGACCCAGACGTCGCGGGTGCGGGGGCCGTCGAATTCACAGAGATAGACCGCCTGCCACGTGCCGAGCGCGAGGCGCCCGTCTTCCACCAGGACCTGCACCGAGGACCCCATCAGGCTTGCCTTTACATGTGCCGCCGCGTTCCCCTCGCCGTGCGCGTAACCCGCCCGCCAGGGGACGGAGCGCTCGAGGGCCGCGGCCAGGTCGGCGGTGACACTCGGGTCGGCGTTTTCGTTGATGGTGATCCCGGCGGTGGTGGTCGGGACGAAGGCCGTCAGCACTCCGCGCCGGATCCCCGCCGCCCCCGCGGCCGTCTCGAGGTTCCGGGTGATGTCCAGGAACTGGGTGTGCTCCCGGGTCCGGACCGAAAACGTTTCCATGGTTTCCCCCTCCCCGTGCGCGGGATCAGCCGGTTTTCCCCTCCGGGCCCTGCGCCCTGTCCGTACCCCCGGCCGCCCCGTTGGCCCACAGGATGAGGCCGGGGATGAACGCGTTCCGGAGTTCGGGGTGGCGCGGCAGGACGCGCGCGGTGTAGCCGTGCCTCCCGCTCCCGCAGTCGGGAACGGCGGTGGTCTCGTAGATCGTCGCTCCCGCCTCCTCCTGCGCGGGCTGCATCTCGACGACGAGGGGTTTCTCGATCTCCCCGTGCGCGTTCAGGCGCCCGGCGTAGAGTTCGACCCTCAGGTCGTCCGTGGACAGGGGACCGGTGCGGACCCGTGCGCGGAACCGGATGCGTTCGCCGACGGCGATCTCGGAGGGGAGTGAGGTCTCGATCATGTCCGCCCCCAGGCCCGGCCAGGCGGCGCGGATGCGTCCGAGCGCCGCCGCGAGCGCGATCGCCCGTGCGGCGCCGTCGGCCTCGAGCCGGCGGAAGCGTTCGTGGGCCGGCAGGTAGAACCGTTCGGCATACTCCCGGACCATCCGGTTGGTGTTGAACCAGGGACAGAGGTCGGCAATGGACGATTTCATGAGCCGGATCCACGTGTGGGGCACCCCGTCGGCGCGGCGGTCGTAGAAGGTGGGCACCACGTCGCGCTCCAGGATGTCGTACAGGGCTTCGGCCTCCACCTGGGCCTGGTATTCCGTGTCGGCGTACGACTCCCCCTTCCCGATGGCCCAGCCGACCAGGGGGTGGTTCGAGGTCCGCGAACGGCAGACTTCGTCCCACCACCCGTCCAGGGTGCTCAGGTTCAGCACCCCGTTGGCGATCGCCTTCATGCCGCTGGTGCCGCTCGCCTCGTTGGGGCGCAGGGGGGTGTTGAGCCAGACGTCGACCCCCTGGACCAGGTAGCGGGCGACACTCATGTCGTAATCCTCGACGAAGACGATGCGGCGCCGGAATTCCGGTTCCCGCGCCAGGGCGGTGATCTGGCGGATCAGCTCCTTTCCCTCGTCGTCCCTGGGGTGGGCCTTTCCCGCGAAGATCACCTGGACGGGGCGCTTCGGGTCGTTGAGGATGGCGGCCAGGCGGCGGCGGTCACGCAGCAGCAGGGTCCCCCTCTTGTAGGTGGCGAAGCGGCGGGCGAAACCGATCGTCAGGATCTCCGGGTCCAGCGCGTCCTGGGCCGCGGCGATCTCCGCCTGCGGGGCCCCCCGGCGCTCCAGCTGCAGGCGCAGCTGCCTTCGGGCGAAGGCGACGAGGCGCTCCCGGCGGAGCTCGTGGGTGCGCCAGAGGCTTTCCGACGAGATCGATTCGATCCGGTCCCAGACGTTCTCCGCGGACGGCTGCGTCTTCCAGCCGGGACCCAGGTAACGCTCGTACAGCTGGTTCATCTCCTGCGAAATCCAGGACTGGAAATGGACCGCGTTGGTGATGTGGGTGATCGGGATCTCCCGCTCGGGGACGTCGGGCCAGAGGTCCTTCCAGAGCCCGCGGCTGACCTCCCCGTGGAGGCGGCTGACGCCGTTGCTGGAGGCCGCCATCCGCAGGGCCAGCACCGTCATGCAGAAGCTCTCGTCCCTGCGCGCGGGGTCGCGCCGGCCCAGGGCGATGAAATCCTCCAGGGAGATCCCCAGTTCCGCGGCATAGGAAGAGAAGTGGCGCTCCATCAGCGCGGAGGGGAAATAGTCGTGCCCCGCGGCCACGGGGGTATGGGTGGTGAAGACGAGGGCGGCGGAGGCCAGTTCGCGGGCCTGGGCGAAGGAGAGGGATCGGTCCCGGATCAGGTTGCGGGTCAATTCCAGCGACAGGAAGGCCGAGTGCCCCTCGTTCATGTGATAGACGGTCGGGCGGATGCCGAGCGCCTCCAGGGCCCGGTATCCCCCGATGCCGAGCAGGATCTCCTGCCGGAGCCGGTACTCGAGGTCCCCCCCGTACAGCTGGTCGGTAAGGTCGCGGTCTTCGTCCCGGGCGTTCTCGGGGATGTTGGTGTCGAGCAGGTAGAGCCCCACGCGCCCCACGTTGACGCGCCAGATCCGGGCGGCCACGTTCCGTCCGGGCAGGGGCACCTCTATCCTCAGTTCGCTGCCGTCGGGCCTTCTCTGGAGAGCGGCCGGGAGGGTGTGGAAGTCGTTGTCGGCGTAGGCCTCCTGCTGCCACCCGGAAGCGTTCAGGTACTGCTGGAAGTAACCCTGCTGGTAGAACAGGCCGACGCCCACGAGCGGCAATCCCAGGTCGCTCGAAGCCTTCAGGTGGTCTCCGGAGAGGATGCCGAGGCCCCCGGCGAAGATGGAGAGGCACTCGGTCAGGCCGAACTCCGCGGAAAAGTAGGCGATCACGGAGTCTTCCGCTTCCGGGTGGGCTTTGCGGAACCAGCTCCCGCGGCTTTCCATGTAGGCGTCGAAATCGGCGAGGACGTGCTCGAAATAGGCCAGAAAGGAGTCGTCCGCCGCGGCTTCCTCCACGCGCTTCTGGTCGAGCGATCCCAGCATGCGCACGGGATTGTGCCCGCTCTCCTCCCAGAGGTCGCGGTCGAGGCGGCGGAACAGCTCGATGGTGTCGTGGTTCCATGCCCAGCGCAGGTTGTAGGCGAGATCGCGCAGGCGCTCGAGCGCCGCCGGGAGCCTGGGGATCACGGTGAAGGTGTGGATCGGTTTCATGGCTTCGTCTCTGCCTCCGTGCGAAGAGGCGCCCGTTCCGGTATTTCCTGTCCAGCGGGGCCGGGTGCCGGGGAAAATGATATATTAGTCCGGAAAGGGATCGAAAGGACAGGGGGTGATGCAAATGAGCGGAAGAGACGGGGTGCCCATTTCCGAAATCGCCCGGCGGCTCGTCGAGGTGAGCCGGCGGCACGAGTTCCTGCCGAATGTTCCGAAGGAGTGCGGGGCGCGGCTCCCGTCACGCTCGAGCTGCCTGGAGATCATGCAGCAGCTCCGGTCCGTCCTGTTTCCCGGCTTCTTCCACCTGGCCGAATTCAACCCGGAAGCGCTGACCCTTCATGTGGGTGCGATCCTGGACCGCGTCGCCATCGCGCTCGAGGAGCAGATCCGGCGCGGGTTCTGTTTCGTGTGCCCCGGAGGCGACGACAACCCGGTCGAGTGCAGGGCCCGGGCCGCGGGGATCACGCGCCGGTTCCTCGAAAGGGTGCCCGAGGTGATGGCGCTCCTCATGGAGGATGTGCGCGCCGCCTACGACGGGGACCCGGCGGCCAAGAGCCCGGGCGAAACCATCTTCTGCTATCCGGGGGTTTTCGCGATCACCAACCACCGCGTCGCCCACGAACTCTACGACCTCGAGGTGCCGGTGATCCCCAGGATCATCGGGGAGAACGCCCACAGCGTCACCGGGATCGACATCCACCCCGGGGCCCGGGTCGGCCGGAGGTTCTTCATCGATCACGGCACGGGGGTGGTGATCGGGGAGACCGCCGTCATCGGGGACCGGGTGCGGATCTACCAGGGGGTTACGCTCGGGGCGAAGAGCTTCCCGCTCGATGAGAAGGGGGTGCCCATCAAGGGGGTCGACCGCCATCCCGTCATCGGGGACGACGTGGTCATCTACGCCGGCGCGACCATCCTCGGGAGAATCACCGTCGGGGCGCGCTCCGTCATCGGCGGGAACGTGTGGCTGACCGAAAGCATCCCCCCGGAGAGCGTCCTCTCCCAGGGGCGGGGGCCCAACTCCCGGCCGGTGCGCGACAAGGGCCGGGAATGACACCTCGGCCGGGGGTGGTCACGGCTCCTGTTTCTTCACAGATGCCTCGAAGGGGCGGCTGGCTTCGCCCCAGTAGACGCTCAGGTGCGGGAAGGGGATCTCGATCCCCCTGCCGTCGAAGCCGTTCTTGATCCGCCGGCGCAGTTCGCGCCCCACCGCCCACTGCTTGAGCGGGAGGGTCTTGATCCGGAGCTTGAGCGTCACCTGGGAGTCGCCGAAATCGTCCACCCCCAGGACCTCCAGCGGCTCCAGGATGTAGGGGCGGTACTCCGGGTCCTCCGCCAGTTCGGCCCCGATTCCGCGCAACACCTCCATCACCTCGTCCACGTTTTCCTTGTAGGCGATCCCCAGGTCGACCACGTAATAGGCGTATTCCTTGGTCAGGTTGGAGACGGCCTTGATTTCCCCGTTCGGGAAGATGTGGACCGTCCCGTCCATGTCCCTCAGGATGGTGGTGCGCAGCCGGATGGCCTCCACGGCCCCCCCGGTGCCGTTGATCCGGGCGACGTCGCCGACGCGGATCTGGTCCTCGAGGATGAGGAAGAAACCGCTGATCACGTCGCGCACGAGGTTCTGGGCCCCGAACCCCACGGCCAATCCCGCGATCCCCGCCCCGGTGATGATGGGCATGATGTTGATCCCGAACTGGTCCAGGATCAGCATGGCGGACACCCCTATGACCAGGACGCAGCCGATGCTGTTGATGATCTTCCCCAGCGTCCTGGCCCGGCGCTGGGCTTCCGAAAGCACCCCGGACTCGGTCCCCTCCACCAACCGCTCCAGGTGGAGGGCGGCGAGGCCGATGATCCGGAGGAGGATGTAGGCGCCCACGAGGATCCCCACGATGCGGACCAGGCGCGCCCCCTCGCCGGAGAAGTTGAGGCCGAGCGTCCTGATGGAGAGGGCGACGACAAGGAGGCCCAGGAGGATTTTGGCCAGGGTCGCGAGCGGCTGCAGGAAACGGCTCCAGCTTTCCCTGCGGGCGCCGATATCGGCGAGCAGGACGGTGATCAGTCTTGCCGTAAGGACCGCGGCGATCAGGATGGCGGCGACTCCCAGTCCCCTGTGGATATATCGGGCAGCCGCCGAGGGGACGGGGATCAGGTGGGCGACGTAATAGAGGACCGCAACGGTGAGGAGCGGGGTGACGAGCGACTCCAGGTAACGGATGACGTGATCGTCCAGGGTGGTCGCGGTCCGCGCCGCTTTCCTGCGCAGGGTCCGGAGAAGGCCGAAGCGGAGGATGCCGGCCGCGATCACGGCGATCAGAGGGTAGACCACGTAGCGGGCGTCGATGCCCAACAGGACGGAGAGGTGTGCCATCATATGTACCCCCAGTTCGGTTCGATTCGGGATGATGGTACCATAAAGCATCCCGCGCGCCTCCGGGAGTCGGTCCGGTCCGCCGCGGGTCCAGGGGGGCGGGATGGAATCGAAAAGGGAGATGACGCTCGACCGCGTGCTCTCGCGCTTCGGGTTCGCGTCCCGGAGCGCCGCGTGCGCGGCCATCCGCGCGGGTCGAGTCAAGGTCAACGGGCGCGCCGCCCGGGACCCCGACGCCTGGCTCGACCCGCGCGTGGACGCGGTGCACCTCGACGGAAACCGCCTGCGCCCGGCGCACCGGGTCTATCTCCTCTTCAACAAGCCCAAGGGGGTGATCACGAGCCACGGGGACCCGGGCGGGAGGAGGACGGTGTACGACTGCCTCGACGAAAGCCTCCCCTGGGTCTCCCCCGTGGGGCGCCTGGACAAGGATTCCTCGGGGCTGATCCTCCTCACCAACGACACCGATTTCGCCGATTTCGTCAGGAGTCCGGCCTCCCGGGTGCCGAAGACCTACCTGGTCAAGGCCAGCGCCCTGGTCGACGACGAGACGATCTCGAGGATGCGGGCCGGGGTGGAACTCGGGCGGGGGGAACGGGCGCGGCCGGAGAGTGTCGCCCGGATCGAAGACCGGGGGAAATACAGCTGGCTCGAGATCGTGCTGACCGAGGGGAAAAACCGCGAGGTGCGCCGGATGCTGGAGGCGGTGGGGCTCGTGGTGCTCAAGCTGGTCCGGACCCGCATCGGCCCCTGCACCCTGGAGGGATTGCCGACGGGGCGCTGGCGCGACCTGAGCGCGCGGGAGGTTGCCCTGCTCGGCCCCCCGCCGCAGGAGGCGGCACCCCGAAAAGGGCGCCGGGGGCGGGACCGCCGGCGCGAGCGCCGGGAAAAGCGCCGGCCCGAGGGCGGGGACTAGTCGTACACCGATATCTTGCTGAAGATCATCAGCATCCGGGAGTCGATGGTTTCACCGTCGCGCGCGCGGCCCGGGGCCAGGCGGCGGGAGGAGATGACCTTGTTGAAGCTCTCGAGGAAGGTCCGGTCGTCGGGGTGTTCGACCACCATTTCCGCCTCGGCCTGCCCGGTGCGGTCGACCGTCGTCAGCACCGAAAAGACGTAATCCTCCCCGTCCTGGGAGATGCGTTCCCCGAAATCGGACAGGACCTGGTCGTTGATCGCGGGCCGGGTGGCCGGCCTTTTCGGCCGGATGATTTCCTCACGCGCGCCGCCGGGGGCCATTCCCATCTTGACCTGGAAGGACGCGGCCATCTGGCTCCGCTCCCGGGGTGTGAACATGATCCGCACGGGGAGGGGGTCGTCGGCCTGGACCCCCGGCGGGTCGATCGAAAAGGGGATCAGGGCGAAGAGTACGGCCGTCATCAGCGTGCCCGCGGCGCGGCTCAGATACCAGAGCCTCCCCGTCGTGCGGATCCTGGACCAGCGCAACTCCACGGCCTCCCGCAGTTGGACGCTCCAGCGGTTTCTGCGCGCGTCGGCGATCCGGAGCCGCACCAGGTCCCCCAGGTAATCGGGTTCCGGGATCCTCCCCGCCAAGCGGAGCCGGGCGCGCACCGCCGCGAGCGCGTCGTACTCCTTCCGGCACCCCATGCACCCGCCGAGGTGCTTGGAGATTTCCACGGCGTCGCCCGCGTCGAGTGTTTCATCCAGAAATTCCGACAGCAAAGGTACTACTTTCCTGCATTCCATGACAGCCTCTGGTTATCTCCCGGCTCCGTTGAACCGGCGCTTGAGCCCCTCTCTCCCCCGTGCGATCCTGGATTTCACCGTGCCGAGCGACACCTCGAGCGTTTCGGCGATCTCTTCGTACGACAACCCCTCGATGTCGCGCATCACCACGGCCATCCTCTGCGGCAGGGGGAGGTCCCGGAGCAGGCGCTCGACCTCGGCATGTTCCTCCTCGAAGGCCAGGGCCTCCTCGGGCGTTCGGCCCTGGGCCCGCAGATTGTAGAAGAGCTCGTCGTTGGGGTTTTGGACCAGGTGCTCCTCCAGCGAAACCGTGCCCCTGCGCCTCAACCGGTTCCACCAGCGGAACCGGTTGGCCGCCCGGCGGGCGGCGATGCGGTAAATCCAGGTCTTCAGGGAGGATTCCCCCCTGAAGGTGTCCAGTTTGCGGTACACCGTGAGGAAAACCTCCTGGGACACGTCCAGCGCTTCCTCCCGGTCACCCAGGATGTTCACGGCGAGACCGTAGACCATCGACCGGTAACGCTCGAATATCTGGTCGAAGCCGAGATCGGCTTCCGACCCGGCCTGGTCCAGGACGGCCCCGTGCGCGACGCCGCCGGCGTTCTCGGACAGCACGAGCTCTTCCGGATACATCACCCCGTTCATGAATGCTCTTCGGCTCATTTCATGTCCTTATCTATCAGACGCCTTCCGGAGGGAAAAAGTTCCTCAATGACGAATTCCCGGGGGATCTCCGGACTCGGGCTGCGGCCACAGCCGGGCCCACTCGTCACGGGTCAATTCCTGTACCTTCTCCAGATCCTGTGAAATGCGGAGCAGGGTTCGCATGCGTGCCTCCTCGTTTGGAGCCGCCCGGAGGAGCTCGTCGAGCCTCCGCCGGATCGACTCTTCACCGACGTCGGCGGGCGCTTTCTGGATCAGGGACTGCTCCACCACGTGACGAACCATGGCGGGAGCCGAACGCCTGGCTATCCCGTAGGCGGCCGCCGCGAAGGCCAGGAACCCCACCATCACCAGCGACCGCCTTCTCAACGTCATCAAGGCTGCGGCCTCCCCGCCTTCAATTATAGCAAAAGGGCGGGGGGGGCGACAGGATCCCGCTGTGCTATAATCACCCCGATTCTGCCCGAGAGCGCCGAGCCTCCGGCCGGCGAGGGACCCACTTTTCCGGGGCGCGCGGGAGCGGCTTATGAATTGTCCTCACTGTCTGGTTATCGAGATCGACGCGACGGGTTCCTGCCCGCGCTGCGGCCACCGTATCGCGGTGGAGACCCCGGAGCCCGGGCCGGCCGATCCCGGCGCGCCCCCGGCCGACGGCGCCGATGCCGGCCGGGAGGAGCAGGAGGATGTGCCGGAGCCCGGGGATGCGGACGGCCCGGGGATCTCCGCGGCGGAGGAGATCCCCGGTTGGCGCAAGGAGCTTTCCGAGCGCCTGCGCGCCATCAAGCAGAAAAAGGAGGCGGCCGCGTCGGCCACCCCGGTCCGTTCCCCCCTGGATCCGGCCGGGGCGCCCGGGGGCCCGTCCCCCGACGCCGCCGCCGCCGCGTTGCGGGCCGAGATCATGGAGCGGATGAAGGCGCGCAAACCAGCCCCCCGGCCGCCGGCCCCCGTCCCGTTGCAGAAAAAGCTCGAGCCCCTGAAGGCGGTGCCGCCGGCCCCCGCGGATCCCCGAAAGATCCGGAGTCTTATCGATACGGCCGTTTCCCGCAAGCCGGCCGGTCCGGCGTCCCCCGGTCCGCTCCCCGTTCCTCCCGCACCACCCCGGGCCGTTTATGAGCCGGCGGCCGCCGCGGGGGAGTTCGAGGATTCGGAAGGAAAGCTGATCCTCCTCTCCCGGACCCTGTCCGGGCTGGTGGACCTGATCTGCATCGTGACCTGTGTCGGGGTAATGGTGTTCGCCGCGGACGGCCTTACGGGCGCCATCATGATGGACGCCGTGAGCGTCGTCCACTTCTCGGGCCTTTTCCTGCTGGCCTATTTCGTCTATTCCATTTTCTTCCTCTTCGCCTCCAGCCAGACGATCGGAATGATGATCACGGACCTGCGCGTGGTGGGGAGGGACGGGGAACGGCCATCGAAGGGGCAGTTTTTCGGCCGGTGCGGCGGTTATCTGTTGTCCCTGTTCGGGATCGGACTCGGGCTGTTGTGGGCCCTGGCGAGCCGCGACAACCTTTGCCTGCACGACCGGATCTCCGGGACCCGCGTCGTCCGGAACTGATTCGACGGGTCAGAAGACGTCGAGTTTCGGAGCCTCGGATTCGGGGAGCCCCACGATCACCCGGACCGAAAGACCCTCGCGCCGGAGCGCCTGAACCTCCCCGTCCTGGACCAGGGAGAACCCTTCGGGATCCTTTCCCCCGGGTACGGCTTTGGGGCTGCGCCTGTGGAACCAGGCCTGCATCGCCTCGTAAAACTTGGCGGCTTCGTCCTCCGTATCCCATTCGGTCAGGATCAGGACGGCCGTTTTCCCGGCCCTGTTTTCCACGAGCAGCGCCTGGTCCCCCCCCCAGCCCCGGGCGCCCTTGCGCGCCCGCTCGTCCGTAAGGTGCTGACCGAGCAGCAGGCCCAGCCCGAATTCCCCCATCACCCGCGCGTGGGCCACCTTCCATTCCTCCCCCAGGGCGGCGGCCCAGGGCCCGGCATCCACCGGCCGGGGGATGTCGCGGGTCCCGAAATATTTTTCCGGGTGCATGATCTGTTCGGTCGACCCCGGCGGATCCGCATAGATGGCGTTGACGGCGTCCCACGACGGTTTCCGTTTCCAGGCCTGCTGCAGGAAAGAGGGGCCGTAGCCGTAGGGGAACATCACGGTCTCCTGCAGGAACCGGGGGGCGAGTTTCAGGACCTCGTAATGGGACTTCATCGCCTCCATCTGCGTCTGCATGACGAAGGCGAGGTTCGGCAGGTCCGCGAAATGCCGCTTTTGCGGGGCCACGAGGTGCTGGAGCATCACCGCGGTGCTGTCCCCCTCGATGAAGGCCTCGAGCGCCAGCGAACGGTCGCCGTTCGTCTCCCGCGCGCTCCCGGCGAGGGCGGCCGCCACGCCGAAATGCTGGTCCTGCAGCGCCAGGGCGATTTCGTGCACCAGGACATGTTCCTGCTCGGGCGCCGGCAGCCAGGAAGCGATGAAAAGCGTCCCGCGCCCCGGGTCGTAGAGGCTCTCGACCTGCTCCGAGCGCAGCCGGACGAGCGTCTCTCCGTAGGGAACCCCTTCGGGGATGAGGCCGAGCCGGCGCAGCATCCTTTCCTCCCGGAGCATGAGGTCGGGGGCAATGTCCGCCCGGGCGCGTTCACCCAGAAGGGCGCGGATCTCCTCCCGGGTCTTGAGTTCCTTCGGGATGGGAGCCCGGGGAGTGAGACCCCTCAGGCGCGCCACCGTGCCGACGAGCCTCTCCGCCGTTTCCCCAAGCGGTTCTCCCGGCGCGAACGCGCCGCAAACCAGGATCACCGCCACGCCCAGGACCCCCTGAATCTTCATCGTCGTCCCCCGTAGTGGTCAGATCATAGTGACACGGGGCGGGGCAGTCAATGGCTCCTCCCCGCCGCGGGGCCGAATCGATTGATTTCCGGGCGTGCGCGATGCTACATTTATCGGCATGAATCCGTTGATTCCCCTGGCCCTCATGGCGCTCCTGGTTTCAGGCGTCGTCGCAGCGTTCATCCTGGCGTCCGTTTTTCTCGGGCCCCGGAAGCGACATCCCGTCAAGGATACGCCTTTCGAATGCGGCATCCCCTCCGACGGGCATCCCGGCGGCGCCGTGCCCGTTCACTTCTACATCATGGCCATGCTCTTTGTCGTCTTCGACGTCGAACTCGCTTTTCTCTTCCCCTGGGCCGCGGCCCTGCGGGGGCTGGGATGGTTCGGTTTCGTCGAGATGCTCCTTTTTGTCGTGGTGATCGGCGCGGGCTTCGCCTACGCCTGGAAGATGGGCGCGCTCGAATGGGAATGAAAGGGGAAACGCCGGAGATCGCCCTCACGCTGCTGACCGAAAGGTTTCCCGAGGCCGTTGTCGGCACCCGCGCGCCCCTCGGGGAAGCGACCGCCGTGGTCCGTCCCGAATTCCTGATCCGCACGGTCGAATTCCTGAAAAAGGATCCCCGCCTCGAATTCGACTTCCTGGTCGATATCACGGCCGTCGACCGGGGGGCGCCGGCGGCGGGGGCCCCTGCGGGGGCCCCTGCGGGGGGGGAGGGGGCCGCGAGGTTCACCGTCGTCTACCAGTTCCTCTCCCTCCGCCACAAGCGCCGCCTGCGCCTCGAGGTCGCGGCGGGGGAGCCGGAACCCGTGGTCGATTCCCTGACCCCCCTGTGGGGGTCGGCCAACTGGCTGGAGCGCGAGGTGTGGGACATGTTCGGCATCCGCTTCCGGGGGCACCCCGACCTGAGGCGTATCCTGATGTACGAAGAGTTCGAGGGGCACCCGCTGCGCAAGGACTACCCGGTCGACCGACGCCAGCCCCTTATCGGACCCAAGATCTGAGGAGAGCATGCCGGAATCCGTGTCTCTGACCATCGACGGGCAGGAAATCCGGGCGCCGAAGGGGACGATGGTGCTCGAGGCGGCAAGGACCGCCGGCATCCTGATCCCCCACTACTGCTACCACGCCGGGCTGCCGGTCGTGGGGAGCTGCCGGCTGTGCCTGGTGGAGATCGAGAAAGTCCCCAAGCTGCAGCCCTCGTGCGCCACCCCGGTGGCCGAAGGGATGATCGTGCGGACGCGCACGCCCCAGGCCCTCGAAAACCGCCGCTCGGTGCTGGAGTTCCTGCTGGCCAACCACCCCCTGGACTGCCCCGTATGCGACCAGGCGGGCGAGTGCGAACTCCAGAATTACTACATGGAGCACGGGCGGTACGACGCGCGCCACGACGAGGACAAGACCAGGCGGAAAAAGGCGGTCACCCTCGGCCCGCACATCATGTTGGACCAGGAGCGGTGCATCCTCTGCACCCGGTGCGTGCGCTTCACGCGCGACATCACCCGCACCGGGGAGCTGGGCGTCCTCGCCCGGGGGCACCGGAGCGTGATCGACGTCTTCCCCGGGACGACGCTGGACAATCCCTACTCGGGGAACGTGGCCGACCTCTGCCCCGTCGGCGCCCTGACCGACCGCGATTTCCGCTTCCAGTGCCGGGTCTGGTTCCTGGGGAGCGCGCCCTCGGTCTGCCCCGGGTGCAGCCGGGGGTGCAACATCGAGATCCACTTCAACCGGCGCTTCAACCCGCGCTACCACGACCGCAGGGTTCACCGCCTGAAACCGCGCCCGAACCCGGAGGT
This sequence comes from Acidobacteriota bacterium, assembly GCA_012729555.1. NCBI lineage: Bacteria > Pseudomonadati > Acidobacteriota > Acidobacteriota bacterium. The sequence goes on along the minus strand of JAAYCX010000051.1, from coordinate 15,460 downwards.
GAACGGCTTCTGGATCTGCGACGAAGGCCGGTATTCCTATCCCTCCATCGACGCCCCCGACCGGCTGAAGGCGCCGGCGCTCAGGCGGGGGGACGGGTTGCACGAGGTCTCCTGGGCGGAGGCGCTCGGGGAGGCGGCCGGCGCGCTCCAGGGTGCGCTCGGGGAGAACGGGCCCGGGGCCGCGGCGGTCATGGTTTCTCCGCAGATGAGCAACGAAGAGCTCTTCCTCGCCCGGCGGCTGTTCCGGGACCGGTTCGGGATCGACCGCGTCGCGGGGCGCGCCCCCGCCCCCCCGGGGGCCTCCGGGGACGGTTTCCTCATCAGGGCCGACAAGAACCCGAACACCCGGGGGATGGACATCCTCTTTCCCGACGCCGGAGACTGCCGCGACCTGCTCGAGAGCTGCCTCGAGGGGCGCATCCGCTACCTCCACATCTTCCGCCACGATCTTTCGCGCTGGTACGATCCCGGGCGCCTGGGGGAGGCGCTCCGGGAAGTGGACTGCGTGGTTTTCGAGGGGTCCTGGGACTCCCCCACGGCGCGGCTGGCCGACGTGGTGCTCCCGGCGGCCGTGTACGCGGAAAAGGAGGGGACCTTCGTCAATTTCCAGGGGAGGGTCCAGCGCTTCCATCCCGCCGTCGCGCCGATCGGCCGAGCGCTGGCCGATCTCGAGATCCTGGCCCGGTTCGCGGCCGCGCCGGAGGCGGTCCCCGCCGCGGCCGGGGCGGCCGAATTGTTCGGGGAGATCGCGGCGCAGGTGTCCGAGTTCGCCTCCCTCGGCTGGCAATCCCTGGGGCCCGCGGGGCGGTGGCTCGCGAATCGTGGAAACGACCATGCTGTTTGACCTGACCGCGGTACTGGTGAAGATCCTCCTCCTCCTGGGCGCCGTGCTGGGGCTGACGTCGCTGCTGACCTGGATGGAGCGCAAGCAGTCGGCCGTGATGCAGGACCGCCTCGGCGCCAACCGGGCCTCCATCCTGGGCGTGCGCGCCTTCGGCCTCCCCCATATCTTTTCCGACGCCCTCAAGATGTTCTTCAAGGAGGATTACGTGCCGCCGGGCGGGGACAGGCTGCTGCACACGGTCGCCCCCTGCGTCGCCCTCTTCTTCGCGCTGATGAGTTTCGCCGTCATCCCGTTCGGCGACACCCTCACCCTGGCCGGACGCGACATCCCGCTCCAGGTGCTGCCGCTCCACGCCGGCATCCTGTTCGTCCTCGCCATGACGTCGCTCGGGATCTACGGCACCTTCCTGGCGGGGATCAGCTCCAACAACAAGTACGCGTTTCTCGGGGGGCTGCGGGCCTCGAGCCAGATGATCAGCTACGAGATCACCATGGGGGCCACCCTCATCGGCCTCCTGATGATTTTCGGCACCCTCGACCTGCAGGCGATCAACCGCGTGCAGGGGGAACTCCTCTGGGGCTGGCTGCCCAAATGGGGCATCGTGCTGCAGCCGCTGGGATTCCTCCTCTTCGTCACCGCCGGGATGGCGGAGACCAAGCGGGTGCCCTTCGACCTGCCGGAAGGGGAATCGGAGATCGTCGGCTATTTCGTCGAATACAGCAGCATGAAGTTCGGCGCCTTCTTCATGACCGACTTCATCGAGACGATCCTCATCGCCGCCCTCATCGCCACCCTCTTCTTCGGGGGCTGGCAGGTCCCCTTCCTCCAGCCCGACGGTTTCCACCTTCCGGGGGGGGCGCACTGGGCGCTGCCGCACCTGGCCGTGGTCCTCCTGCAGGCGGCGGCGCTGGGGCTGAAGGTCCTCTTCTTCTGCTGGTTCCTGCTGCTGATCCGCTGGACCCTTCCCCGCTTCCGTTACGACCAGTTGATGCGGCTGGGGTGGAAGTTCCTGCTGCCGGCCTCGATCCTCAACATCTTCGTGACCGCCCTCGTCCTCCTCCTTTTGAGGTGAGGACTCACTGCGCGAGCAGGAGGGCCACCTCCCGGCGCAGCCTGTCGGTATCCTCCGCGTAGGCGTCGTCTCCGGCCGGGGGGGGCGGCGGGATGGGGGCGCCGAAGGTGATCCGGACCTTGTGCGGGCGGATGCGGAGGCTGTCGCGGGGCCAGACGGCGTGGGTCCCGTCGATGGCGGCGGGGACCATGGGGACGCCCAGTTCCCGCGCGAGGATGGCGGCCCCCTTCTTGAAGTCCTGCAGTTTCCCGTCGTAGGAGCGCCCCCCCTCGGGGAAGATGCAGAGGATCAGCCCCCGCCTGAGGCCGGCGGCCCCCGCCTTCATGGCGCGCAGGAGGTGGGCGTCGGGGTCGACGGGAACGATGTTGGTGAGCCGGGCGGCCAGCTTCATCAGCCGGGAGGTGAACATGAAGCTGTAGCCGACGAAGAACATCCTCCGGAACAGTCCGTAGGGGAGGGTGGAGACCAGGACGAAGGCGTCGAGGTAGCTCTGGTGGTTCGGGCAGACGAGGTAGGGCCCGCGCGCCGGCAGGTTTCCCAGGCCCCGTGTTTCCAGCCGCAGGAGCGGGAGAAACAGGACGAAGTAGAGGAGCCGGGCGAGCAGGTATTTGACCAGGGAGACGACCGGGCCCGAAACGGGCAGGGAGTCTTCCGTGGACCCGGCCGCGAGGATCGTCTCCCAGCTCTGGCGGGAGGCGGCTCCCGCGCCCGTGCCCGCGACCGCCTCCTGTTCCAGGCGCCGGATCAGGTCGGCCAGGGTGAAGATCTCCGCGCCGAAGTCCTCCGGCAGGCGCAGCTCGAGCCTCTGCTCCAGGCTGGCGAGCAGCTCGACCTTTTCCATGGAGTCGAATCCCAGGTCCAGTTCGAGGTTCATGGAGGGAGAGAGGGCCGCATCCCGGTGATAGGTCTCGCCGAGGCAGCGGGCGACCTCCCGCCCGACGGCCGATTCCATCAGGGCCCGGTCCCCTGCGCTCGCCGCGGCCGGCTCCGCCGCGATTTCCCCCTCCCGCAGCTGCCCGCTCTCCACCAGCCGTTTCAGTTCGATCCGCTTGATCTTGCGTGTCGTGGTGCGCGGCAGCGGCTCGGACTGCAGCTGGTAGCTCATCAGGCGCTTGTATTTGGGAAGGCGGTTGGAGAGCGCGGCGATTTCGTCGCGCAGGATTTCGCGCGTGTTGGCCATTTTTTTCGATTTCAGGTAATCGAAATCGGGGACGATGACCGCGTGCAACCGTTCCCCGCGCTCCTGCGGGGAGACCACCCCGATGACCGCGATCTCCTGGATCGCGCTGCACCGCCCGTAATACGTTTCCAGCTCGTCCGGGTAGATGTTCTTCCCGTTGGGGAGCACGATGACTTCCTTGCTGCGCCCGGTGACGAAGAGGTTTCCCTGCTCGTCGAGCCTCCCGAGGTCCCCCGTGTGAAACCAGCCGTCGCGGACGGCTTCGCGCGTGGCCTCGGGGTTGTGGTAGTACTCCCGCATGACGACGGGGCCGCGGACCAGGATCTCGCCGACGCCGGCCTCGTCCGGGTCGGCGATGCGCACGTCGGTCCCCGGGAGCGCCGGGCCCACCGAGCCGATCACGTTGCGTTCGATCGGCGTGACCGCGCAGGCGCCCGTCGTCTCGGTCAGGCCGTACCCCTGGAGAATGGTAAACCCCATGTCGTGAAAGTCCCGTGCCACCGCCGGGTCGAAGGCGGAGCCGCCGCTGATGAAGAGGCGCAGCGTCGGGCCGAAACCGCGGTGGATGCGGGCGAAGAGGCGGGGTCCCAGGTTGAGGCCGAGCGCGCCCATCGTGAAGCGGTTCAGCCGGAGCAGAGCCCGGAAGGCGCGGCGCGCGAGCGCCGGCTTTTTTCCCAGCTCTTCCTGGATCCGGTTGTGGAAAAGATAGAAGAACTGGGGCACGGTGACCAGGATCGTGATCCCGGCCTCCTCGAGCGCCGCGAGGATTTCCGTCCGCCGGAGAGTGTCGGCGAACACCACCTGCCCCCCGAGGTAGAGGGGGATCAGGACGTTGATCACCGAGGCCAGCACGTGCTGCAGCGGCAGCAGGCAGAGGAACGCCTCGTCGTCCCGGAGGGGGATGACGCCGAGGGCGCTCTCGATTTCGGAGAGGATGTTCCCGTGGGTGAGGCACACCCCCTTCGGGGTCCCGGTGGTCCCCGAGGTGTAGATGATGGTGACGACATCCGAGGGGGCGCACCGCGGAAGCGGGGGAGGGCCGGGGAGAGCCGACGCCCACTCGAGGAATCCCGCGAGTTCCCGGCGCGTTCCCTGCTTTTCCGGGAGCGGGTCGAAAGAGATCACCTCGCGGTGCGTCCCCCCTCCCTCGAGGGCCTGCTCGAGCCTCTCGCGCAGCAGCCCGCTCACGAAAATCACCCGCGAGTCGGAGTCCTCGATCAGCCGGCGCCATTCCTCGGGCGATATCTGGGTGTCGAGGGGGACGGCGACCATCCCGGAGAGATAGGCCCCGAGGTAGGCCGTCACCCATTCCGGGCGGTTTTCCGAGAGAACGGCCACGCGGCTCGACGGTTCCAGCCCGAGGCCGGCCAGGCCGACGGCGACCCCCCGGGCCCGGGAGTAGGCTTCGCGGTAGGAGACGGAGGTGTAGCCCCCCGGAGTCTTGAGCCGGAAGGCGGTCCGGTCCGGGACGCGGCGCGCCATCGCTTCGAACTGCTCGTTGAATGTGTGGGGTTCCGTGCGGGGGAGTTGTGCCATGGCTGTCGTGCCCGGACCTAGGTGTCCAGTTCCTCGAGCTCCTTGTCGATCACCGCGTCGTAACGGGCGTCCGCCGGCGGGGGGGGCGCGGCCGGGGCGGCCAGGGCGGCCCGGCGCCGCTTCCGCAGCAGCGCCAGGAGATACCCCCCGCCGGCGATCAGGGCGGCCCAGGGGAGGAGATAGGCCAGGGCGTTGATCCCCCGCGCGCGCGGCGCGGCCAGGATCCGTTCGCCGTAGATGGCGACATAGTGATCGAGGATTTCGCGCTTCGATTTCCCCGCGGCCACCATGGCGCGGACCTCCTGCCGCATCTGCTCGGACACCTCCGAGTAATGCTGCGAAATCGGCTGGTTCCAGCAGCAGGGGGCGATCAGGGTGTCCTCGATCTCGCGGATGAGGCGCGCATCCCCCCCGTTCTGGCCCGGCAGCGGCCCGGGCGCGAGGAGGAACGCGGCAAGGAGGGGGAGGAGCATCCGGAGTCGAATCGGGCGTTTCATGGGATCGGTTTCTCTCCTGGCAGGCGCCGGCCTGCTCTATCGAGTGTACCCTGAAGACGCAAAGACTCAAAGCCGCAAAGAATCGGCCGCCGTCATGGGACCCGGACCGGGTCCGTTCCGCCTCCGGGGGAGGGGACGGGCGTCCCGCCCGGCCGGACGCGGGGGGGAGAAAAACAATCGGAACTCCATTCCGGGGAATGTATACTGAGATCCTCCTGCCGCGCCGGAAGGAACCGTGATCCCTCCGGCATCCAGGCGGCGAATCAACTCCAAGAGAGGGCCGATGATGAAAAAAGCGGATCCGGGTCTTTTCCCATGCTTCCTTCTCCTGGGCGCCGCGGTCGCCATGGCGCAGAACCCCCTCATCCGGGACCAGTTCACCGCCGACCCGACCGCCAGGGTGTTCGAGGGGAGGGTCTACGTCTACCCGTCCCACGACGTCCAGTGCGGCACCGAGTGGTTCTGCATGAAGGACTATCACGTCTTTTCCTCGGAGAACCTGGTCGACTGGACCGATCACGGCGTCATCGTCGACCAGGAAACGGTCCCCTGGGTGGACGCTTCCAAGAACAGCATGTGGGCGCCCGACTGTTATTTTAAGGACGGGAAGTACTACTTCTATTTTCCCGCCATCTCCAAGGGGGGGGAGGGGGCCGCGGGGATGACGGTCGGAGTGGCGGTCTCCGACCGGCCCCACGGGCCCTTCGCGCCCGAGCCGAAGCCGATCGCGGGGGTTTCGGGCATCGACCCCAACGTCTTCATCGACCGGGACGGGCAGGCCTACCTCTACTGGGCCGGCGTCGGCCAGGGGCTGCTCGGGGCCAGGCTCAGGCCCGACATGCTCGGGCTGGACGGCAGGCCGCAGGTGATCGGGAAGTTCCCCGAGGGGATGAAGGAGGGGCCCTTCCTCTTCGAGCGCAACGGCATCTACTACTTCACCTTCCCCCATGTGATCGAGAAGACGGAGGCCCTCGTCTACGGCATGGGCCCCGGCCCCCTGGGCCCCTTCGAATACAAGGGCGTCCTCATGGACGAGCACCCGTCCGGTTGCTGGACCAACCATCATTCCATCCTCGAATACAAGGGGGAGTGGCTCCTGTTCTACCACCACAACGACCTGTCCCCCTCCTTCGACAAGAACCGCTCTATCCGGGCCGACCGCCTCTCCTTCAACGGGGACGGCACGATCCGGAAGGTGATCCCCACCCTGCGGGGGGTGGGCATCGTCCCGGCCGACCGCGAAATCCAGCTCGACCGCTGGAGCGCCGTCAGCGCGTCGGGGGCCTCGATCGCCTTCCTGGATGAAAAGAACCCATTTGACGGGTGGAAGACGGTGCTGGAGGAGAAGGGGGCGTACGTCCGCTTCGCCGACGTCGATTTCGACGGCCGGAAGGTGAAGACGCTGCAGATCCGGGCGAGGTCGGAATCGGGCGCCGCCGTGGCGCTCCGTATCGGGAAGGGGGGAGCGCCCCTCACGGTGAGGGCGGCCGTTCCGAAGGGGGCCGGATGGGGCCTGGTCGAGGCCGCGCTCCCCACGGCCCCCTCGGGAGTCCGCGAGCTGGAGCTGTCGCTCGAAGAGGCCGGCAGGGTGGAAGTCGACTGGGTCCGGTTTGAATAGGCGCCACGTGGAGGGGAAGGTCCGATGACGCGAACGGCAGAGCAGGCTCCGCCGGTCAGGAAACTCCTGGAGCGGGGGGTGGTGATCCCCTCCCCGCACACGGTCGAGATCGACGAGACGGTCATCCCGGAGCGGATCGCCGCCGGGGTCCGGATCCATGCGGGGTGCAGGGTTTCGGGCGCCGCCACCTCCATCGGCCCCGGCTCGGAAATCGGCCGGGAAGCCCCGGTCACGATCGAGGAGTGCCAGCTCGGCCACGGGGTGGAGCTGAAGGGGGGGTATTTCTCCGGCGCCACCTTTCTCGACGGGGCCAACATGGGGAGCGGGGCCCACGTGCGCCCCGGGACCCTCCTCGAGGAGGAGGCCGGGGGCGCCCACGCGGTGGGCCTGAAACAGACCATCTTTCTCCCCTACGTCACCGCCGGGAGCCTGATAAACTTCTGCGATGCCCTGATGGCGGGCGGCACCAGCCGGAAGAACCACAGCGAGATCGGTTCCTCCTACATCCACTTCAACTTCACCCCCCGCCAGGACAAGGCCACCCCTTCGCTCGTCGGCGACGTCGCGCGCGGCGTCTTCCTCGACCGGGCCCCCATTTTCCTCGGGGGGCAGGGGGGGCTGGTGGGGCCCGCCCGGATCGCCTACGGGAGCGTCATCCCGGCCGGCACCGTCTGGCGCGGGGACATCCTGGAGGAGGGGAGGATCGCGGCGGCGCCCCCCGCGGCGGCGGGGGCGCGCCCTTTCGCCCCCGGGATCTATCGCGGGGTCCGCCGCGTCGTGGTCAACAACCTCCTCTATATCGGGAGCCTCTGGGCCCTCCGGGCGTGGTACCTCCACGTGCGCTCCCGGAGCATGGGGGGCGACCCCTTCCGGCAGGCGTGCCACGCCGGCGCCCTGGCCCGGATCGGGGAGGGGCTCCAGGAACGGGTGAAAAGACTCGGGGAACTGGCCGATAAGATGACATACTCCCTCGGGCACGCCGGGGCCGATACCGGGGCCGAACTGCCGGCCGCGATCCGGAGGGAGCAGGAGGCGCTCGCCGGGCGGTGGCCCGAAATGAAGGCGCGGCTCGAGCAGGGTCCGGCGGAGGGGGAAGGGGCCCGGCACCGGGACTCTTTCCTTAAGGAATGGGAGGAGGCGGACGTCTCCCCCGGGCACTGCCGGGCGGTGGGCGGCCTCCCCCCGCGGGCGCGCGCGGAGGGGAGCGCGTGGCTCGAGAAGATCGTGGAGGGCGCCGGCGCCCTCTGGAGCAACATCCAAAACGGAGATGAATGAATGGGACGCATGTTTGGCACGGACGGTGTAAGGGGGATCGCGAACGTTCACCCCATGACGGCCGAGATGGCGCTCGAAATCGGGCGCGCCGCGGCCTATGTCTGCAAGAAGCACCCGAAACAGCGGCACAAGATCGTGATCGGCAAGGACACCCGGGTCAGCGGCTACATGCTGGAATCGGCCCTGACCGCCGGCATCTGCTCCATGGGGGTGGACGTGCTGCAGGTAGGGCCGCTGAGCACCCCCGGCATCGCCTTTCTCACCCGCAGTATGAGGGCGGACGCGGGGATGGTGATCTCGGCCTCGCACAACCCCTACCAGGACAACGGGATCAAGATCTTCTCGCGCAGCGGCTTCAAGCTCCCGGACGCCGAGGAGGACGAGATCGAGGAGCTGATCACCTCCGGCCGGATCAGGGACATCCGGCCGACGGCGGAGGAGATCGGCCGGGCCAAGCGCATCGAGGACGCGAGCGGCCGCTATATCGTCTTCTGCAAGAACACCTTCCCCGAAGACCAGACCCTCGAGGGGATGAAGATCGTGCTCGATTGCGCCAACGGGGCCACCTACCGGCTGGCGCCGGCGGTCTTCTCGGAGCTGGGGGCCGACGTGACGGCCATCCACTGCGCCCCCGACGGGATCAACATCAACCGTGACTGCGGTTCGCAGCACACCGGGGACCTGTCCGCCCGGGTGCGCGAGACCGGCGCGGACGTGGGGCTCGCGTTCGACGGCGACGGCGACCGGCTCATCGCGGTGGACGAGCGCGGCGTCCAGATAACGGGCGACCAGGTGATGGCCGTCTGCGCCCGGATGTACAAGGAGCTGGGGTTGCTCAGGAACAACCTCGTCGTGGCGACGGTGATGAGCAACTTCGGCTTTTTCGCCGCCATGAAACGGCTCGGGATCCGGGAGGGGGTGAGCAAGGTGGGGGACCGCTACGTCCTGGAGATGATGCAGGAGAAGGGGGGCGTCCTCGGCGGGGAGGAGTCCGGCCACATCATCTTCCTGAACCACCACACCACCGGCGACGGGATCATCTCGGCGCTGCAGCTGCTGTGGGCCATGCGGTGGAGCGGCCGGCCCCTGTCGGAACTGGCCGGGGTCATGAGCCTCTCGCCGCAGAAGATCGTCAACGTGGACGTCAGCGACAAGCCCCCGCTCGAGACCCTTCCCGAACTGCAGGCGAAAGTCAGGGAGGCGGAGGCGGAACTGGGCGAGCGGGGACGCGTGCTCATCCGCTATTCCGGGACCCAGTCGATGTGCCGCGTCATGGTGGAGGGTCCCACGGAGGAGATGACGGGCCGGCTGACCCTGGCCCTGGCGGACGCCGTCAAACAGTGCATCGGCCGGTAACCCCGGCCCGAGGAAACCCACATGCCCTTCAAGGTCATCGTCACCCGGGATTTCGATCATATGAGCGAGGTGGCCGCCGGCCTGGTCATCGGCGACGTGCGCCGCACCCTCGCCGCGCAGTCCTCCTACGTTCTGGGGCTGGCCACCGGCAATTCGCCCACGGGGCTGTACAAGCACCTGGCCAAGGCGGCGAACGCCGGGGAGATCGACCCTTCACGGATCACCAGCTTCAACCTGGATGAATACATCGGGCTGCCGGGGGAGAACGCCCAGCAGAGGGCGCTGCACCGGGAGAGCTACGGCTTCTTCATGATCCAGGAACTGTTCGGGCTGCTCGCGACCAAGTTTCGCGAGGTCAACGTCCCCTGCGCCGCCCTGATCGACCAGGACAGGCTCGAATCGGAACTGAACACCCATCCCGGGGACTGGACGCTCGAGGGGAGCGACCGGGGCAAGGCCGTCGTCATCCGGGCCGACGCCGGTTCGGAGTATCTCCGCTGGGTCAGGAAAACGATCCTGGACGCCTACGCCGGGAAGATCGCCCGCTCGGGCGGCATCGACCTGCATGTCGTCGGCGTCGGGGGGCGGGGGCACGTCGGGTTCCACGAGGCGGGCATCCCCTTCGAGGGGAACGAGGTCCTCCTGGTGAAGCTGGACGACAACACCGTCCATAACGCCGTCGCCGACGGGCATTTCGCGAGCCGGGCCGAGTCCCCGGCCTACGCCGTGACCATGGGGGCGGAACTGGTCTACCGGGCGAGGACGGTGCTCCTGCTGGCGAGCGGCAGGCGCAAGGCGGACGCCGTCGCGGACGCCCTCTTCATGGAGCCGGACTGCTCGGTCCCGATCTCCTACGGGCACACCCTCGCCCGCTCCGGGGGGAACATGATCTTCGTCGTCGACCGCCTGGCCGCCGCCGGCTTCCTCGACCGGGCGCCGGAGCTGCGCGGGCGGGGGATCGAACTCGAGGACCTGGGCGAGGCGCGGGCGTCGGTCCCGGTCGAGGACCTCAAATTTTTCCGCGATCCCGGCTCCGGCCGGCTGGGCTGAGGTCAGTAGATCTCGTCCCCCTCCTCGCTGGTGTAGAACAGGCCGAGGTCGGCCCGCCCGCCGGGGGCCGCGTCGGGCCCGAGCAGGCGGGCCTCCGCCTCCCGCCGGCTCTCGGCCGCGCGCGCCTCGAGCGCCGCGATCTTCGCCGGGATCCCCGTTTCCCCGACCAGGTCCTTGACCTCCCGGAAAACCGCTTCGCTCCCGAAGAGAAACTCCCCCTCGTCGAGGATCTTGCCCGCGATCATATGGGGGAAGGTGTCGAACTCGAGCTGCTCCCGCACCCGGGACAGGGTCTTGACCAGGTAATCGATCTCCTCCTGGTAGTTGGGGTGGACGAGGAGGTAGTGCTTCTTGCGCAGGATCGCCTCGTCCAGGGCCGAGAGGGCCTCGGCGGGCACGTCGTCACGGGCGACGACGATGATGTCCAGGTCCGAACCCCGCACCATCCTCCCGGTGCTGATCTCGGGGCGCGGCACGGCATGGGCCATCCCGTAGGTCACGTCCCCTGCGATGATGAAGCAGACGCGCTCCCGGATCCCTTCCCACGGCGGGAGGGCGTCCGTCACCGCGGCGACCGCTTCGCGCGCCAGCTCGAACTTGGCCCGGCTGATCTCCGCGATCTCCGCCCGGAGCCGGCGCGCCCGCTCTGCGACCTCGCCCGACCGCTCTTCCGGCCCCAGGACCGTGTAGGTCAGAAACTCCCTCCGGATGGAGGGGGAGAGGCGCGCGTAGCCGTCGACGCCGCGGTCGAGCCGGAGGTAGCGTCGGCCGGCGCACTCCATCCGGATCCCGCCCGCGCCCCGGCACCCGCGCCAGAGCGCGAGCGCCTCCATCCCCGATTGTTCCAGCAGCTCCCACCCCGTCAGCGGCCCCGCCTGCCTCAGGATTCCGACTATTCCGTCCGTTTCCACCTTCACCCCCCCTTTACGTTCCGGCATCCCGTACTCTACCCCAAATGTGCTAAGATGGCCCCATTGCTTGATCAATTTCGTCCACCATCATCCATGAAAGGGAGAACAGATTATGGATCCTGTCGGCACCGGGGAAAAGGGAACCACGCGCAGGGGGTTTGTCAAGGAAATCACCGCGGGCGCCGGAGGCCTGGCGCTCGGAGGGCTGCTGCTGGATGCGCTCGCGCCCCGGCCCGGCCTGGCCGCGGCCGACGCCCCGTCGACCGACGGGACGAAGTACGGGAAATTCTTCCTCAGCGACAAGGGGGAGCCGCCCAAGGCCAACGACTTCGTCTCCCTCAACAGCATTCCCCCCTTTCCGGAGATCGCCAGCCCGCAGACCTACTTCCGCGGCGCTTCCGCGCTGCCGGGCGCGACCGCCACGATCGGGTGGCAGGTGTTCCAGGCCCCCGTCTGCTGGGAGACGCCCCATACCCACAAGTACGACGAATTCCTCATCTTTCTCGGCGCCGAGCTGCCCGACCTGTGCAAGAGCTTCGACGCGGAGATCGATTTCTGGATGGGGGAGGAGTTCGAGAAGCACACCATCACCTCCACCACCATCATCTACATCCCCAAGGGGGTGATGCACAGCCCGCTCAATTTCCGGGCGATCCACAAGCCGGTGCTCTTCCACGCGCTCTACCTGGGGCCCAGCCTGGACGCCGAAAGGCTTCCCAACTTCGACCTGACCACCTTCGACTGGGGAGGGCCGGTCAACCTCAAGATGTTCGGGCCGTCCAAGTCGCCCAAGAAGAGATAACCGGGATGGGGTCCCGGATCGGACCGGATCCGGGCCCCCGGGGCCTATTCGCACGGCGGCTCGTAGGGCCAGCCGATCGTCTTGTAGGTCTTGCCGTACTCGAAATAGGCCTGGATCCACTCCACCCGGCCGTTACGCATGCGGAACATGTGGAAGTCGGGCCAGACGTTGTTGAACAGGACGTAGGCGACCACCACCCCCGTCTCCTCGTCCACCAGGAAGCGCCGGAAGGGGTGCTTCATGTCGGCAAAACCTTTGGGGGAGCAGTTGTGCTCGGGCATGGCCACCCCCTGGTTCATCCCCCCCTTGGTGGTCTGTGCACCGTTCTCCCAGCGGTCGCAGGCGGCGGAGTAGGCGAGCTCCGATACGTGCGGCTTCTGCTCCTTCACGAACAGTTCGAAATAATCGTCGGCGGCCGCGATCATCGACAATCGCGAACTCCGCTCTTCGGGCGGCAGGACCGCTTCCCAGTCATGGTCCGCGGTGGCGAGGATGGCCGGAACGTCGAGCACCTCTTTCCCGCGGGCCAGGATCGCCTCGATCTCGGAGATCTTCCCCCCGTCGACCTTGAGCCGCACGCCGTAAAGCAGCGGGTTCCCCTTCTCGTCGAGGATGGCCTGGGTGTGCGTCCCGCATTTGCGGGTGTCGGCCATCCGGCGCTTGAACGTCGCCTTGCCGGCGGTTTCCCACACCCCCTTCCCGACGGCCACCTCCAGCCCGTTTTCGGTGTATCTCACGCCTGGGGCCAGGGGCGCGAGCGCCGGGTCGTGCGCCTCCAGGGCCGCGAAGAACCCGTCGGTGGCGGCATAGAGATCGGCGCGCGTGCACGCGTCCGCCGCCGTCTGCGCCGCCGCCGCGGCCCCGCCGGCCAAGAGCAGAAGACATACCGCTCCCCCTGACATCGCCCATCGAAATCCGTTTCTCGTCATGGAAGTCTCCTCGAGATATTGCCTGCATCCACAAAGGTGTCGAAAATGGCTGCCGATACCGCCCATGGTACTACAAAGGGATCAAAATGGGGACGTCGCACACGCATCCCTCGGCCCGGCCCTGCGCCCGGGAGGGAGGAGCCATGAAATGGGAAAGGCAGGATGCCCCCGATTTCAGGGATTTGATGGCTTCGGTTCCAGGGATCGGCGCCGGATGCGCGTTACACTTTTCTGCATTTCCGGCAGGTCGCCGCTCTGGCCACGCATGAGCCGAACTTCCCTGACCATCTGCCAGGCGGCCGCAAAACGCCCCGCATCCCCCACCTTCCCCCAGAACTCGATGTCGAAGGACCTGTCATCCTGTTGCTTGCGCCGCACCACGCGCGACATGATTACGCGGTGCCCGTCATCGGTCTTGGTCGGTGGTTCGTCCATGATCCTTCCGTTCACAGGGTTCGACTGCATTCAGACCGGGTTCTTCTTTATGGCTTCCAGCCTGCGGGCATCGAGCAAGTCCTGCTCGCGCCCGGAGGCTTTCTTGGCGCGCAGCGTGGATTCGTAATCCAATACAAAGATCTCCTGATCCTCATAGGTTCCGATCGCGCGCCGCTCCCACGCTTCCTGGAAAGTGAGTCCTTCGACGGCCGGAAGAATGTCAACGCGGTTGGGTTCGATGCCTATCTGGAATACCACATCGGGATCGCTCAAATCGGCGGGAGTCAAATCAGCCAGCGGCGCCCCAAAACGCACGAGAGCGTCCCAGACCTTGGCGGCATTGTCCCGTGCCGGGTCCGTCCAGATGTCCATGTCTTTGGTATAGCGCGGTTCCGTGTGATAGATCACCGCATAGGCGCCGACGATCAGGTAGCGCGCGTCCGCTTCGTTCAGGCACCGCAGCAGGTCTCTGAAATCACGGTTTCCGTTCATCGGCACTTTCCCGGTTGGGGCCCCCGGCCAGGATTTGTCGGTTCTGTTGGGCCGCGGAATCAAGCAGCCGCTCCTAATCCAGCATACCACTATCCGGGCATGCAGTAACGCAGGCAAGTGCGTCCCCGGCATCCTTTGCCCGGGTTTTTGCTCCCCGTCCAGTGGCACCCATTCGGCCACGGCCCGGTTTTCTTCTCTGCAAAACAGGATTTGATTCCTATAGTGCAAGGGAGGATCGGGCGGTCGCCCCGGCTGAACACTTCCTTCCCCCCTTGTGGAATCCCGGGGCAGGGGCGCCCGGTGATCCGGCTTGATTCGGCATCCCGGCGGGCCCATCATGTAATCAATCAGGTTTCTTGCCACGAACCGGAGGTGGAAGCCGGATGCACCGGCGCTCCAGCTCCTTGCCTTGGATTGTGCTGATCAACGGGCGGCCGGCGACCGCGGGCCGATCCTCATCCTTCCGCGGCAGCTCCGGGCCGTCCCGAAACGGGGAGAATTCCAATGAAAAGACCGATGCCTGCATTGCTGCTGTCCGTCTTTCTGCTGTTCTGCGTGTGCGCTCCGGCGCAGGTGGAGCAGGTGCTCTCCTATGTCGTCAGCGACGAAACCACGATGGTGGAGGCTCTGGACGCCTGGTACGCCACCCGCGATTCCAGGTTCGGCCAGACGGCCACGCTCCTGGCGGCGGTGGTCAACGGCACCGACCCGACGACGCATTACCTGGTCATCAATTACCCGGACTACGCGAGCTTCCAGGCCGCGCAGGAGGGCGTGGCGAAGTCGGCCGAATTCTCGCGCTTCGAGCGCCGCGCTTCCACGGTCGCGACACAGAGGGGGGACGCCCTCTACGCGCAGCTCCTCAACAATGGCAGGACCGAAAAGGCGGGGGACTACAGCTACACGGTGAGCGTGAACGTCGCCGGACCCCAGCGCGAGTACGTCGCGGCGAGCGGGGAACTGATGCGCTCCGGGATCGGGAAACGGTGCCCCGGCGCGATGAAGTTCCTGGCCGGCCGCGCCGGCACCGACAGCAGCCACCTGACGGTGATTTCGGCGCCGTCGCTCGCCGCCCTGGTCTCCTACCTCGACGCCTATGAAAACGACCAGGACTGGGCCGGTTTCCTGACGAAAGTCGGAAAGTTCACCACCCCCGCGGGAACCGGCTTCCTGCGGGTCGTGAAGGTGTGGAAATGATCGGAACGGCCCCGTGCCGGATCGTCATTCCACCGGAGCGGGCGCGGGTACGGGCGCGGGGACGGCGCGGGCGGCCAGGGCCCGGGCGCCCACTTCGGGCAAAAAGAATACGGGGAGCGTCATCAGGACCATGCAGATCGCCGCCAGGCCGAAAAGCATGGTGGTATTGGTGCCCGCCAGCGGCGTGATGATGAACGTCGGCACGACCACGGCCCCCAGCACCTGGACGGTGGCGATGATGCCCCCCGCGCTCCCCGCGTAGACCG
>JAAYCX010000050.1 GCA_012729555.1 Acidobacteriota bacterium | reverse complement strand
TTCGCCGTCCAGGGCTACCCGACGTACCTGCTCTATCCCGCGCGGTAACGGGCACGGTTGTGAAACGGGAGTCCAACAAAATCTACCGATGTCTATTCATATGTTGATAGACATGGGTAGGTTTTGGTAGAAGCCAAGCATGGACCCAATCAAAAATCCATATTCTCCGGGTGCAGGCGCTCCGCCTCCTGAACTGGTCGGCCGAGATCCCATCCTGAATCAGGCACGTATTCTCCTTGGTCGGATTCAGGAAAAGCGGCCTGAAAAAAGCATGCTTCTGACCGGGCTGCGCGGCGTCGGAAAAACCGTCCTTCTCAATGAAATTGAGCGCAAGGCCAGAGCTCAAGGCTATCACACCATCCCCGTGGAAGCCGTCGAAGGCAAGCCGTTGGGCCCCTTGCTGGCTCCCCACTTGCGAAGTCTCCTCTTTGAACTGGACCGGCTTGCCGGCATGGGCAACAAGGCGAAGCGGGGGCTGCGCGTGTTGCGGAGTTTCCTCGGCGCCATCAAAGTGACTTATCAAGACGTATCCATCGGACTCGACATCGACCCCGAAAAGGGAGCCGCAGACAGCGGCGATC
The DNA here is from genome assembly GCA_012729555.1 of Acidobacteriota bacterium. Lineage (NCBI taxonomy): Bacteria > Pseudomonadati > Acidobacteriota > Acidobacteriota bacterium. The sequence continues at coordinate 923 of JAAYCX010000050.1, read as the reverse complement.
TGGAAATCGATCTGCCCAACCTTTTGGTCGCCGTCGCCGAGGCGGCGGAAGAAAAAAACAGCGCCATCGCCGTGTTGATCGATGAAATTCAATACTTTGGCCAAAAGGAACTCAGCGCGCTCATCATGGCCATGCATCGGGTCCAGCAGCGCCGATTGCCTCTGATCTTGATCGGGGCCGGACTGCCGATCCTGCCCGGCCTGGCGGGAGAATCCAAATCATATGCCGAACGGCTGTTCAGCTTTCCCTCCGTCGGCGCGTTGTCGGAAGAAGAGAGCGCCCGGGCGCTCAACGAGCCCGCTCGGGCCGTCGGCGTCCATTTTGCCTCCGATGCCTTGCGCGAAGTGTTTCGCCTAACCAAAGGCTATCCGTATTTCCTCCAGGAATGGGGTTATCAAACCTGGAATCTGGCCCCGACGCCTTCTATCGCCTTGTCCATCGTGCAAACCGCCACGCCGGAAGTTGTACGCCGATTAGACCAAAACTTTTTCCGGGTGCGCTTCGATCGCCTCACGCCTAGCGAGAAAAATTTTCTTCGGGCCATGGCCCATCAGGGTGCCGGCAACTACCGCTCCGGCGACATCGCGGAAACGCTGGGAATGACCGCGAAGAGCATTGGTCCCGTGCGCGCAAAGCTGATCAAAAAAGGAATGATCTACAGCCCTGCGCATGGGGAAATGGCCTTTACCGTCCCCCTGTTCGACGAATTTATGGTCCGAGCCATCCCTGAATTCCAGCCGCGCTTGATGTAACCTCCAGCCTCGCGCCTGCGGAATCCACGTCCTGATCAATTTCGGCGCCCACTGGTGCAAGGCCTGCAAGCTCATGGATGCCACCACCCTGCGCGACCCCGCCGTCATCGAAAAGCTGAAGGATTACTTCCCCATCCACGTCATTGCCGACGTCCCCAACAAGCCCCCGGC
>JAAYCX010000049.1 GCA_012729555.1 Acidobacteriota bacterium | reverse complement strand
GCCGCCCCGGGCGTCGCCGGGGAGAGTCCCGCGGCGGTGCTGGGCATCATCACGGGGCCGGACGGGGCCCGTCTGCCGGGTGCAACGGTCTCGGCCCGCCTGGAGGGATCGGAAGAGTCGGTCCGGGCGGTCAGCAATTCGAGCGGGATGTACCGCCTGTCCGATCTGCGGACCGGCGATTACACCCTGATGGCGCTGCTGTCGGGTTTCGAGCCTTACACCCTCACCGGCCTTTCCGTATCGGCCGGGGTCCACCGGGTGGTCGACATGAGGATGCGTGTGGCCACCATCAGCGATATCATCACGGTCACGGGCTTCAGCCCCAGGGACAGCGTCGAGGGCGCCCGGACCCGGGAGAGTTCCGCCCGGGACGTGGGCGAGGCGCTCGCCGAGGCGACCGGGATCCACAGTCTGCGCAAGGGGGGGATCGCGAGCGACGTGGTCCTGCGGGGGTTCCAGAGCAAGGACCTGAACGTCCTGATCGACGGGCAGCGGGTCTACGGCGCCTGCCCCAACCACATGGACCCCGCCCCCTTCCATGTCGATTTCGCCGAGGTGGACCGGATCGAGGTCGCCAAGGGGCCGTTCGACATCAACAACCAGGGGAGCCTCGGCGGGGTGGTGAACATCGTGACCAAGAAGGCCGAACCCGGGCTGCACGGCACGGGGACCCTTTCCACCGGCTCCTACGGCTACATCAACCCCTCCGCGACCCTGTCCTTCAGCCGCGCCCCCTTTTCCATCCTGGGCGGCTATTCCTACCGCCGGTCGGACGCCTACACCGACGGCTCCGGGAAGCGGTTCACCGAAGGGCTGAATTTCCGCCCGGAATCCCTGGACAGCGACGCCTTCCGGGTCGGGACGATCTGGGGCAACGTCTCCTTCAGCCCCTTCGCCGGCCACCTGGCGCAGTTTTCCTATTCCCACCAGCAGGCCGACCACGTCCTGTACCCCTACCTCCTGATGGACGCCGTGTACGACGACACCAATCGGCTCAACGCGGGGTACCAGGTGACCGGTCTTGCGGGTCTGGTCCGGTCGGTGCGGATCCAGGCCTATTTCTCCAGGGTCGACCATTGGATGACGGACGAGTACCGCGCATCGTCCCTCAGCCGGCCGCGGGAGTATTCGATGGGAACCCTGGCCGGCACCCAGGCGCTCGGCGGCAAGATCGAGACCATGCTCCGCAGCGTCAAGGTGGGGGTCGAGGCGTACCACCGCGAATGGAACGCCGCGACCAGCCTCGCCGGGGCCGGCTACACACCCCAGTACTCGATTCCGGACGTCGGGACGGACAGCTTCGGGCTCTATTCCGAATATGCCCGTTCCCTGTCGGACCGGGTCCGGCTCAGTTTCGGCGGCCGCCTGGACACCGTGACCACCGCCGCGGACGGCGCCCGGGCCAACAGCGACCTCCATTACGCCTACCACTCCACCCGGCTGACCTCCAAAACCAACAACTATCCTTCGGGCAATGTCCGCCTCAGCGTGACGACCTCCCTGGGGATTCAGTTCACCGGCGGGATCGGCCACACGGTCCGGGTCCCCGACGCCCGGGAACGCTACTTCGGGCTCAAGAGGATGGGGACCGACTGGGTGGGGAACCCCGGGCTCAAGCCGAGCCGGAACACGGGTCTCGACGGGGGGGTCTCCTTCAGGCGCGAGGGCCTGCTGGTGGAATCGAACCTGTACCTCAACCGGATCGCGGACTACGTCACCGTGATCCCGCAGGCGAAGGTGAACATGGTCGCGGGGGTGATGAACGGCAACGCGCGCACCTACCAGAACGCGGATGCGCGGATCTACGGCGGGGATATTCTCGTGTCTTACCTCCTGTCGACACGCTTCTTCTTTTCCAGCGACGTCTCCTTCGTCCGCGGCACCCGCACCACGTCCCCGGAGCGGGGGATCCTGACCCCGAACCTCGCGGAAATCCCCCCGGTCCGGTCACGGACGACGATGCGGTACGACACCGGCCGGGTGTTCGCCGAGGTGGAAGCAGTCTTTTCGGGCGCCCAGCGCAATGTGGACACCCTCCTCGGGGAGGCTCCCACCCCGGGATACGGGATCGCCAACCTCAAGGGCGGGGTGAACTACCGGGGGGCGTCCCTCCGCCTGGGGCTGAACAACCTCTTCGGCCGGCAGTATGTGGATTATCTTTCCTATCAGCGGGACCCCTTCCGGTCCGGGGCCCGGGTGTACGAACCGGGGAGAAACTGGTTCCTGAGCCTGTCGTACCGGTTCTGACGCCGGCGCCTCCGGTCCGGTAAAACCCGCTGTTTCAGAGCGCCCCCGGCTGTGCGACAATGAAAAAAGGAGCAGACGGGGGGGGCATGGACGAACTGGAGAAGATCCGGAGTGAAATCAACCGGGAGGACGAGGCGATTCTCGAGGCGCTCGCCTCCCGGAGGAAGCTGTCGCGGCGCGTCATCGAGGCCAAGGAGACCAGCGGGGCGCCGATCCGCGACGCGGCGCGCGAGGAGGAGATGCTGTCCGACCTCATCGCCAAGGGGCGAGCCCGGGGGCTCGACGCGCACCTGGTCACCCGGGTCTTCCAGGAGATCATCGACGATTCGGTCCGGTCGCAGCAGCTGCACCTGCTCGATTACTCGAAATCGGACCTGAAACGGGTGGCGTTCCAGGGGATCGAGGGGGCCTACAGCGAGCTGGCGGCGCGCAAGCACTTCGCCCCGTACCTCGACCGGACCCTGTTCGCCGGGGCCCCCGGACTGCGGCAGGTGATCGACGCCGTGGAGGAAGGGGACGCCGACTACGGCATCGTGCCGGTCGAGAACACCGCGGCGGGGAGCATCAACGAGGTGTACGACCTCCTGTCGGTCTCGCAGCTCTCCATCGTGGGGGAGGAGGTGCTGCGGATCGAGCATTGCCTCCTGGGCCTCGAGGACGCGCCGCTCGCCGGCATCCGCCGGATCTATTCGCACCCGCAGGCCCTGGCCGAATGCGTGAAGTTCGTCTCCCGGCTTCCCGACTGCCAGGCGATGCCCTGGCCCGACGCGGCCATGGCGGTCAGGAAGGTCCGGGAGGAAAAGGATCCCGCCGTCGCGGCCATCGCCGGAGAGGAGGCGGGCCGGATCCACGGGCTGAGGGTTCTGCAGCGCAACATCGAGGACCAGCCCAACAACTTCACCCGCTTCCTGGTCCTGGCCCGGAAACCGGCGGACGTGGACCTGCGCATCCCCTGCAAGACCTCCCTCATCATGGCCACCCCGCACGAGGAAGGGGCGCTGCTGAAGGCGCTCAGCATCCTGCACCAGCACCGGATCAACCTCCTGAAGCTGGAGAGCCGGCCCATCCCCGGGATGCCTTTCCAGTACCTCTTCTACATGGACTTCGAGGGGAACGCGGCCGAGGAGCGGGTGGCCGGGGCGCTCGAGAAGCTGCAGTCGGCCACCACGTCGATGAAGCTGCTCGGGTCCTACCCCATGCAGCAGCGCCCGCGCACCTCGCCGAGGATCGAGGCCCTGGCCGTCGGCGGGCCGACGGAGGAGGGGGAGAAGGCGGAGCCGGTCCCGGAGAAGAAGGCCAAAAGCGGGCTCCGGCTCGTGAGCCGGGACGCCAGGCCGGAAGACACGGTCATCGCGGTGGGCGGGGCCCGGATCGGGGGGGAGGGGTTCGTCGTCATCGCCGGCCCGTGTGCCGTGGAGTCGCGGGAGCAGATTTTCCAATGCGCCCGCTTCGTGAAGGAGTGCGGGGGGCAGCTGCTCCGGGGCGGGTGCTTCAAGCCGCGCACCTCCCCCTACAGCTTCCAGGGGCTGGGATTCGAGGGGCTCGAGATGCTGGCCGAGGCGGGGCGCCGGTACGACCTGCCGGTGGTGACGGAAGTGCTGTCGCCGTCGGACGTGGAGCCGGTGGCGCGCCTCGCCGACATCCTGCAGATCGGCGCGCGCAACATGCAGAACTTCAGCCTCCTGGCCGAGGCGGGGAGGTCGAACCGGCCGGTGCTCCTCAAGCGCGGGATGATGTCGACCCTGGATGAATTCCTCAACGCCGCCGAGTACATCATGGCCGGCGGGAACCACCGGGTGATCCTGTGCGAACGCGGCATCCGGACCTTCGAGACCGCCACGCGCAACACCCTGGACCTCGGGTCGATCCCGATCCTCAGGCGCATGACGCACCTGCCGATCCTGGTGGACCCCTCGCACGCGGCCGGCCGGCGCGACCTGGTGGTCCCGCTCGCGCTGGCCGCCCGGGCGGTCGGGCCCCACGGGCTCATCGTCGAAACGCACCCGGACCCGGACCACGCCATGAGCGACGGACCGCAGTCGCTCCATTTCCACGAGTTCGCCGACCTCATGCGCCGCGTATACGGCGGGTAGGGGGGCGCGCGAGGTTCAGGCGCGGATGACGGCGTTGGTACGCTTTTCCTCCCCCACGGTGGAGGTGGGGCGCCCGGCGTAGTTGTGCCCGGGCAGGATGGCCGTGTCGTCGGGGAGCGTGTAGATCTTCTCCCGGATCGACCGCTCGAGCGCCTCCCAGGACCCGCCCGGGAAATCGGTCCTCCCGGTCGACCCCACGAAGAGGGTGTCCCCGGTGAAGAGCACCCCCTCGGTGTAGAGGCAGATGCAGCCGGGGGTGTGTCCCGGGGTGTGGATCACCCTGAGGGCCACGCTCCCCACCCGGACCAGGTCGCCGTCCCTGACCAGCAGGTCCGCGGGCGGCGAGGCTTCCGCCCGGAACATCTGGAGCATGTCCTGGGGGGTGTCGAGCAGCCCCGGGGCGTCGGCTTCGTGAATCACGATCTTCGCCCCCGTCCGGCGCGCCATCTCCCGGTTCCCCATCGTGTGGTCGATATGGTGGTGGGTGTTGACGATGTACCTGATGGCCAGGCCGTGGGACTCGGCCTCCGCGAGAAGCCGGTCACAGTCATCGGACGGGTCGATGAAGAGCCCTTCCCGCGCTTCCTCGTCCCCCACCAGGTAGCTGAAGATGTTGAAATCGCCCACTTCAAATTGACGTATCAGCACAGTTCCCCCGTTGCGAAATTTGGCGCCGCCATCATACCCGATCCGGGCGCGTTCCGAAAATAGTTGTGGCCGTTCCCGTCGGCCCGGCCGATGGGAAAAACAGGCGGAATATTATCCTCCGGACTCCGGCGGTTTCTGCTACTATATGCGCGGAAGGGATGAAGGGCATGGCCGTCCGTTATTATCGTTTTTATTACCGAGGCTATTTCAAGACCGACCCCTGAGGGCGGTGTCTTCGTTTCTTCGCAATGCATCGGAAGAAAAAAGCGGCCCCCGGGACAATCCGGCGGGCCGTTTTTGATTTGTGCGCCCGGCAGGGCGCACTCCTAGGAGGTGAAAGTCCTCTACAGACCCGGTCAGGGGAACTGTTAGCCGAACGGCAAGGGTGCCCACCGCGAGGTGGGATCTGAAGGAAGCCGCAGGCAAAG